>CALCDK010000137.1 GCA_937900605.1 uncultured Olsenella sp. | reverse complement strand
GCAGGCCCTACGGCGGCGAGATCATCTACACCGGCCCGCTCGACGAGCTCTTCGGCCTCGACCTGGGCGCGCTGCCGTACCGCACGCTCGACATGGTCTTCGAGACCCTCGACGAGGACCAGTTCCAGCCTGTGGGCACCGTCAACTACACCACGAGCGAGGACTTCACCCGCATCACGGAGTTCAAGAACATGACCGGCCAGGTGGTCCCCGGCAAGACCACCATCATGAAGGAGTACTCCAAGGCCTTCACGCCCGGCTCCGACGAGACCCCGTACTACGCGATCCTCGAGGACCAGAACCTCGAGCTCTACCGCCGCTATCGCGACCGCGTGAGCGCCCTGGTCAACTTCCACTGCGTCGGCCGTCTCGCGGAGTACCGCTACTACGACATGGACGGCGTCGTGGCCTCCGCGCTCGACCTCTCCGACGAGATCATCTCCCAGCACAACTAAGAATCAGCAGGTCACGCCGCAAGCGGGCCCCGAGAGGGGCCCGCTCGGCGTGTACGTGCCGCCTGGCGCGGCGTCGACGAGAAGGACAACCGATGAACAAGACCATCACCTTTGGCATCCCTTGCTACAACTCGGCCGACTACATGGACCACTGCGTCGAGTCCATCCTGGAGGGCACCGGCTACGCCGACGACGTCCAGGTGGTGATCGTCGACGACGGCTCCGCGAAGGACGACACGCCCCAGAAGGCGGACGAGTGGCAGCGCCGCTACCCCGACCTCGTCAAGGCCGTCCATCAGGAGAACGGCGGCCACGGCCTGGCCGTCATGAAGGCCGTCGCCAACGCCGACGGCGCCTACTTCAAGAACATCGACTCCGACGACTGGGTGGACGCCGACGCCGTGAGCGCGCTCGTCACCACGCTGCGCGGCTTTCTCGAGTCCGGCCAGCAGGTCGACATGGTCGTCTCCAACTACGTCTACGAGCACGTCGAGGACGACTCGCAGAACTACGCCGACTTCCGTCGCGTCCTGCCCTGCGGCAAGGTCTTCGGCTGGAACGAGATGGGCCACTTCAAGATGACCCAGTACCTGCTCATGCACGCCATCACGTACCGCACCGAGGTCCTGCGCGCCGCCCACCTCCAGATGCCCGCCCACACCTTCTACGTGGACAACATCTACGCCTACGTGCCGTTCCCGCTGGTCAAGACCCTCTACTACCTGGACGCCGACGTCTACCGCTACTTCATCGGCCGTGACGACCAGTCCGTCAACGAGAAGGTCCTCACCAGCCGCATCGACCACTATTGGCGCGTCGCCCGCATCATGATGCGGGCCTACCACGTCTACGAAGACATCGAGTCCCCGCAGCTGCGCAGCTACATGATGAACTACTTCACCATCATCATGGCCATCTGCTCGGTCTTCTCGCGCATGAGCGAGCGCCCCGACGCCATGGACCAGCTCGACAGCCTCTGGGCCGACCTCAAGGCCTACGACCCGCGCATGTACCGCCGCGCCAAGCACGGCGTGGTGGGCCTCGCCACCAACCTGCCCGGGCCCGTGGGCAAGTGGATCACGCTGAGCGGCTACCGCGTCGCCCGCAGGGTGGTCAAGTTCAACTAGCGCCCGGCACATGGCCCCTTGGGGTCGCCACATGGGGGAGGGTCCCGTCGCATGTGCGGCGGGCCCCTCCCTCGCCGTCCGTGTCGTGTCCCGTGCCCGGTGAGCGGGGATGCCGCAAGGGCCGGCGCCTTCGGCAGGCGCCGCCGCGGGGTGGCGCCTAACGCGCGCCCCCGAGGTCGCGGGCCGCGGGCAGCCCGTAGGCCCCGCGGGCGCTTCTCGCCCCGTCGGCGATGGCCTCCTCGAGCGCACGGGTGGCCAGGGTCCCCACGACGTCGACCTGCGCTTCCACCGCGCCGGTGGCCATGACGAAGACCGTGTCCCCGTCGTTGGTCGTGTGGGTGGGCCTGATCGCGTGCGCGTAGGCGTCGGCGGCCATCTGGGCCACCTTGGTGGCCTGCGCCTTGGTGAGGCGCGCGTTGGTCACGACGCACGAGATCGTGGTGTTGGTGCGCGAGAGGGGCATCTGCGCGGCCAGCGAGAGCAGCGCCTCCTCGCTGGGCACGAGCTGGCGTCCGGACTCGTCGCGCAGGCCGGCGATGGGCTCGCCCGTGCGCGGGTCCACGACGTCGCCGCACGCGTTGACGGCTGCCACGGCGGCGCAGACGAGCTCCCCGGAGGCGAGGGCCACCTCGCCGAGGCCCGACTTCATGGCGCGCCCGGGGCCGGCGAGCTTGCCCACGGTGCAGCCGCAGCCCGCGCCCACGTTGCCGCGCTCCAGCGGCCCCGCGGGCGCGTCGAGGGCCCTGCGGGCGGCCTCTCGGCCCTCCTCGACGCCGGGGCGCACGTCCGGGCGACCGCAGGCGAGGTCGAACAGGCAGGCCGACGAGACGATCGGCACCTTCGCCACACCGACGTCCAGGCCGATGCCGCGCGACTCGAGCTCCTCGGCGACGCCGCAGGAGGCCGCCAGGCCGAACGCGCTGCCGCCCGACAGCACCACCGCGTGGAGCACGTCGACGGTCTCCTCGGGCCTCAGCAGGTCCGTCTCGCGGGTCGCCGGTGCGCCGCCGCGAACGTCGACTCCGCCCGTGGCCCCCTGGGGGCACACGATGGCCGTGCAGCCGGTCCCCGCGTCGGCGAGCGTGGCGTGGGCCGCGCGGACGCCCTCGACGCAGGAGACGCCCCCCTCGAGGCGCGTGAGCGCGCTACGCATCGAGACCACCTCCCGCTACGGCCGCGACGAGCGCGTCGTCGCCGAGCAGGTCGGCGAGCTCGCGCACGAGGCGCGACGCCGGCAGGCCGACGACGTTGGCGTAGTCGCCGCGCACGGAGCGGACGAGAAGGGCGCCCCTGCCCTGGATGCCGTAGGAGCCGGCCTTGTCCATGGGCTCGCCGGAGGCCACGTAGGCGCTCACGAGCGCGTCGTCGAGCGGCCAGAACTCGACGTCGGTCGTCTCCACGAAGGTGCGCCTCGCGCGCTCTCGACCGTCGTCGCCGAGCGCCAGCAGGCACACGCCGGTCGAGACGTGGTGCGTGCGGCCCGAGAGGGAGGCGGCCACGTGGGCGGCCTTCTCGGCGGCGAGGCGGCAGACGAGGTCGCAGGCGCCCTCGTCGGGCAGGCGCGCCTCGTCGATGTCGGCAGGGCGGACCTCGACGGGCATGCCGAGCCCCTCGAGGATCGCCCGACGGCGGGGCGACTGTGAAGCCAGGATCATGTTTGACCTCCAATAAGAAGGGCGGGAGCCGCTAAGCGACTCCCGCCCGACGTCAGATGACGCTTCGAGCTACTCGCACTCGATGGCGGAGACGGGGCAGCCGTCGGCGGCCTCCTGGCAGGCGTCCTCGTTCTCCTCGGGGACGTCCTCCTCGATGGCGTGAGCGACGCCGTCGTCACCGATGGAGAAGACCTCGGGGCAGGTGCCCTCGCAGAGTCCGCAGCCGATGCACTCCTCGTTGACCGTAGCCTTCATGTTGGTTCCTCTCTCTTGCCTGGGTCCGTTACCCAAGTTCCCTATGTTTGTACACGTTTCGCGGCCCTGGCGCAACCCGTCGCGCCGCTGTGGCCGCAAACCACGAAAACCCCGCTGAGCTGCCCTTATTCCTACCATGGCGCAGGTGTTTGCGGTTGGGCGCGCACCCGCGCGGCTAGGCGCGGGCCCGCCTGAGGATGGTCACCGTCTCGACGTGGAACGTCTGCGGGAAGAGGTCCACGGGCGTGGCGGAGACGGGGACGAACGTGCCCTCGTCCACGAAGCGCCGCAGGTCGCGGGCGAGCGTGGCGGGGTCGCAGGAGACGTAGGCTGCTCGCCGAGCTGGGCCACCACGTCGGGCGCGAGCCCGGCGCGCGGGGGGTCCACGACGATGACGTCGGCGTCGGTGCCCGGGAACTCGCGGCCCGCGTCGCCGCCAATCGGGTCGGCGTTGTCGATGCCGGCGGCGTCGAGGTTGCGCCTGAGGTCGCGCACGGCCGGGCCGTAGGACTCCACGGCCGAGACGAACGCGGCCCTTCTCGCCAGTGGGAGGGTGAAGGTGCCCGCGCCACAGTACAGGTCCATGGCCTCCTCGTCGGGCTGCGGGTCGAGGCTGGAAGAAGGACGGGGCCGAGACGCGCATGCGCTCGTCGCCGACGAGCTCGCCCCAGGAGCCGGCGCCCGACAGGCACTCGACGCCGGCGATCTTGCGGGCCTTGCCCTGGCCCTTCTGGAGCACCCTGACGACCGAAGTGGGCCTGCAAGCGTCCTCGAGCACCTTGGCGGCCTGGGCGCGCGGGAAGGGGCCGGGGCGGTCCCACAGGGCTACCTCGACGTCCTTGGTGCGCCTGGAGGCGCGGATGCCCACGCGCTCGAGCTCGGCGCCGCCGTGGCCCATGAGGTAGTTGAGCGCGCCCGAGACGGACTTGACGGCCTTTGCGAAGCGGGCGTCGAGAAGCGCGCAGCCGTCCACGCGCACGACCCCGCCGCGCGTGGCGTGCATGCCGCACGAGAGGCGGCCGCGGTCGCGCACGACGGCGAGCTCGACCTTGTTGCGATAGCCCCAGGGGTCCGAGGGCGACTCGACGGGGGCCACGAGGGCCTCGGCCTCGTCGTGGCCCATCAGGCCGATGCGCGCGATGGCGCCGACCACGGAGTCGCGCTTGGCGCGGGCCTGGGCCGGGTACGAGAGGGCGCCCCACGGGCAGCCCCCGCACGCCCCGACGTACGGGCATGCGGGGGCGACGCGGTCGGGTCCCGCCTCGACGACCTGGGTGGTGCGGGCGTGAGCCCAGCGGTCGGTGACCTTGTCGACGGTCGCCAGGACGCGGTCGCCCGCGACGGCCCCCTCCACGAACACGGCGAGGCCGTCGTCGGTGTGCGCGATGGCGTCGGGCCCGTACGTCATCCTCTCAACTGCGAGCTCGAGCTGTGCGCCCTGGGTCATCTGGGTCACTTACCTGTCATCTCCTCCGAACAGCGTGCGGAACGCCGCCCCGAACAGGG
>CALCDK010000136.1 GCA_937900605.1 uncultured Olsenella sp. | reverse complement strand
CGCCCAGCCAGGTGAGCAGCGGCTGCGCGCAGTGGTGGCCGGCGCGGATGCAGACCCCGGCGCCGTCCAGGATGCTCGCCACGTCGTGCGGGTGCACGCCGCGGACGTTGAAGCTGATGACGCCGTGGTGGCACGCCGGGTCGTCGCTGCCGATGAGGTCGACGAAGCCCAGGTCGCGCAGGCGCCCCATGGCGTAGGCCACGAGGGCCCCCTCGCGCTCGGCCACGGCGTCGAGGCCCACGGTGTTCGTGAGGTAGTCCAGCGCGACGCCGGTGGCGTAGATGCCCGCGGCGTCCTGCGTGCCGGTCTCGAACTTCTCGGGCACCGGCGCCCAGGTGGCGCCCTGCTCGGTGACGTTGTCGATCATCTCGCCGCCGGTGAGCATGGGCGGCATGGCGTCGAGCAGGTCGTGGCGGCCCCACAGCACGCCGACGCCCATGGGGCCCAGCGCCTTGTGCGCGGAGAAGGCGAGAAGGTCGGCCCCCAGCTCGCGCACGTCCACGTGCAGGTGGGGGACGGACTGGGCCGCGTCGACGACCACGATGGCGCCGTGGGCGTGGGCGACGTCGGCGATGCGCCTGACGGGCAGCTCGCAGCCCATGACGTTGGAGACGTGGGCGCAGGCGACGATGCGCGTGCGGTCGCCCACCTTGGCGAGGATCTCCTCGTCCTCGAGGGTGCCGTCGGGGCGCGGGTACAGGTAGGTGAGCGTGGCGCCGGCGGCCCTGCACGCCTGCTGCCAGGGGATGAGGTCGGAGTGGTGCTCCATGACCGTGATGGCCACCTCGTCGCCCGAGCGCAGCACGAGTGGCGCGAGGCTCTTGGCCACGAGGTTGAGCGCCTCGCTCGCGTTGCGGCAGAACACGACGTCGTCGGAGAGCGCGCGGCCCCCCTCGTCCACCGCGCCGACCAGGCGGGCGACCTTCTCGCGCACCTCGGCGATGGCGGCGGTGGCCCGCACGGACAGGCCGTAGAGGCCGCGCAGCGGGTTGGCGTTCATGGTCTGGTAGAACTCGCGCTGGGCGTCCAGGACGCAGGCGGGGCGCTGCGCGGTGGCCGCGCTGTCGAGAAACGCGAGGTCGGGGTCGGCGGCCAGCAGCGGGAAGTCCGCCTTGTAGGGGTTGGCGGCGATGTCGGTCATGCGAGGGCCTCCCCGTCGGCCACGAGACCGGCCTCGGCGAGGTCGCCGGCCGCCTCGGCGCCCAGGACGCGCTCGCAGGCGGCGCAGGCGACGGCGCGCGCGGAGGCGTCGGCGGCGTGCATGATGGCGTCCTCGAAGAGGGCGCGGACGAACAGGGACTCGGCCTGGTCGCGGGACAGGCCGCGGTTCTCGAGGTAGGAGATCTGCTCGGGACTCACGGAGCCGATGGTGGCGCCGTGGTTGCCGGCGACGTCGTCCTCGTCGCACAGGATGACGGGGACGGTCTTGTTGACCACGCCGTCGCCCAGGACCAGGACGCTCTCGGCCTCGTTGCCCTTGGCGCCCTTGGCGCCGTGGACCAGGTCGATGGTGGCCCTCAGGGTCTTGCGCGCCTCGTCGTCGAGGATGCCGGACTCGCGGACCTCGGCGCGGGTGCCGCGGCCGCGCTGGCGCACCACGTGGTTGACGTCAACGAGGTGGTCGTGGTCGGCGTGGTAGCGGCAGGAGAGGTCGATGCGGGCGCGGTCGCCGGCGAGGTCGCAGGCGAGGCCCAGCGCGGTGGCCGAGCCGCCCAGGACGTACTGGCAGACCTCGACGCGTGCGTCGCGCTGGGCGCTGATGCCCACGCTCTCGAGGTGCTGCTGGCCCTCGGCGACGCCCAGGACCTCGACGATGCGCACGTGGGCGCCGGCCTCGGCGACGACGCGCAGCAGCGAGGCGGAGGTGGGCAGCGCGGCGTCGGCGGCGGAGTCGGAGGCGTTGTCGGAGGCGCGCTTCTCGCCGGCCCCTGCGGCCACGACGATGGTGCAGCTGGCGCCCTCGCGGACCATGACGCCGGTGTCGCGCACGTCGCCCGCGGAGGCGTCGGTGCGCACGACGACGGGCTCCTCGCGCACGGTGCGCGCGGGGACCTCGACGTAGCGGGAGTCGTCGGTCTGGGAGGCGACCCAGTCGGTCACGGCCCGGCCCATGCCGCACTCGACGGAGTCGAAGAGGCGGGGCAGGGAGGAGCGGACGCTGCCGGTGCGCTCGCGGGCGGGCACGACGAGGGTCACGTCGTTGGCCCTCAGGCGGTTCCAGGTCTGCGCGGGGGGCGTGCTGACGCGCTCCAGCGTGACGGTGCCCGCGGCGGTGGTGTTCTGGGGTTCCATTATCCGATGGCCCCTTCCATCTCGAGCTTGATGAGGTTGTTCATCTCGACGGCGTACTCCATGGGGAGCTCCTTGGAGACCGGGTTGGCGAAGCCGTTGACGATCAGGGTGCGGGCCTCGGCCTCGGAGCAGCCGCGGCTCATGAGGTACATGACGGTGTCGTCCGAGATGCGCCCGATGGTGGCCTCGTGGCCCACCTGGGCGGTCGCGTTGCGCACGTCCATCGCGGGGATGGTGTCCGAGCGGCTGATGTCGTCGAGCATGAGCGACTGGCAGCTGACCGAGCAGCGCGCGCGGTCGGCGTTGCGGCCCACGACCACGGAGGAGCGGAACGTGTTGACGCCGCCGTCCTTGGAGATGGACTTGGTGTTGACCGTGGCGGTGGTGTCGGCGCCGTTCATGACCACCTTGCAGCCCGTGTCCAGGTCCTGTGTGGCGCCGGCGAAGGTGATGCCCGTGAACTCGCAGCTGCTGCGGTCGCCGGCCATGACGGTGGTGGGGTAGAGGTAGCTGACGTGGCTGCCGAAGCTTCCCGAGACCCACTCCATCTTGGCGTCGGCGCCGATGCGGGCGCGCTTGGTGTTGAGGTTGTACATGTTCTTGGACCAGTTCTCGATCGTGGAGTAGCGCAGGCGCGCGCCGTCCTTCACGAAGAGCTCCACCGCGCCGGCGTGCAGGTTGGCCTCGAAGTACTTGGGGGCCGAGCAGCCCTCGATGAAGTGGAGGTCGGCGCCGGGCTCCACGATGATGAGGGTGTGCTCGAACTGGCCCGCGCCCGCCGCGTTGAGGCGGAAGTAGCTCTGCAGCGGGTAGTCGAGGCGCACGCCCTCGGGGACGTAGACGAACGAGCCGCCGGACCACACGGCGTAGTGCAGGGCCGCGAACTTGTGGTCTGTGGGCGGGATGAGCTTGCCGAAGTACTGGCGCACCACGGGCTCCCACTGCGGGTCGTGCAGGGCGTCCTCGATGGTGGTGTAGATGACGCCCTGCTTGGCGACGTCCTCGCGCATGTTGTGGTAGACGATCTCGGAGTCGTACTGGGCGCCGACGCCGGCGAGGCTCTCGCGCTCGGCCTCGGGGATGCCGAGGCGCTCGAAGGTGTCCTTGATGTCCTCCGGGACGTCGTCCCAGTCCCTGGCCTGCTTGGTCTTGGGCGAGACGTACGCGGAGATGTGGTCGAGGTCGAGGCCGTCGATGGAGGGGCCCCAGTTGGTGGCCATCTGGCGGGAGTGGTAGGTCTCCAGCGCGTCGAGGCGCATCCGGAGCATCCACTCGGGCTCGTCCTTCTTGGCGGAGATGGCGCGGACCACCTCGGGCGTCAGGCCGTCCTCGTAGCGCTCGTAGCCCTCCTCGGACTTGGTGAAGTCGTACAGGGAGCGGTCGACGTCGTTGACCTGCTGCGCGCCGTGCTCGCTCGCGGCGGTCACTGGGCACCGCCCTGGGCCGCGGCGGACTCGAAGCGCTCGAAGCCGTTGGCGTCGATGTCGTCGATGAGCGACGCGGGACCCTCGACGACCATGCATCCCTTGACCATGACGTGGGTGCGGTCCACGTCGAGGCGCTCGAGGATGCGGGTGTTGTGCGTGATGACGACGAGGGCGCCGTCGCACTCCTTGCGGTAGGCCTCGATGCCGCGGCTCACGATGCCCAGGGCGTCGACGTCCAGGCCGGAGTCGGTCTCGTCGAGGATGGCCAAGCGCGGGCGCAGCAGCAGGAGCTGCAGCATCTCGATCTTCTTCTTCTCGCCGCCCGAGAAGCCCACGTTGAGCTCGCGCATGAGGAAGCCCTGGTCGAGGCCGAGCTGGTCGGAGATCTGGCCGACGCGCTCGCGGAACTTGCGCGCGGTGGTCTTGAGCTCGGGGCGCATCTGGCAGATGGTGCGCAGGAAGCTGTACAGCGGGACGCCGGGGACCTCGACGGGGGCCTGGTAGGACAGGAAGATGCCGGCCAGGGAGCGCTTGTCGGCACTCAGGGCGGTGACGTCCTGGCCCGCGAACTCGATGGAGCCGGAGGTCACTCGGTACGTGGGGTCGCCCATGATGACGTGGCCCAGCGTGGACTTGCCCGCGCCGTTGGGCCCCATGAGGACGTGGCACTCGCCCTCGCCCACGGTGAGGTCGACGCCTCGCAGGATGGGCTTGTCCTCGGTGCCCGCAGAGAGGCCGCTCACCTTGAGTAGCTGGTCTGACATGTCTGTCTCCTCGTGCTCGGCGCGGCGGGGGCCGCGCTCGGTCCGTGTGTGTCGTGTGCCCGCGCGCCGTCGGCGTCGCGGACGTCTAATTCATAGTAGTTGGAGGGGGATTCAACACAAGGGTCACGGGAAAATCCCCACGCCCCGGAGGGATTATGGCGAGGGCCGCTGCGGGCGAGAGGCGCGGTGCGTCGAGAAGCCCTTCGCGGTCGAGGCCGCCGGGGAGAGGCGCGGCCGTTTGGGCCGTGGGCGAGAGGTGCGGCCCCTCTCGCCGCCATGGAAAAGGGGCCCGCGGCGCCGCTCGGTGCGGACGCCACGGGCCCCTGGGGCTCGTGCGGGTGGCTGGGGGCGGGCTAGGCCTGGCTGCCGCCGTCGCGCGACTCGCGGACGGCCGGGAGGATGCGCTTGACGACCCACCAGGCGGCCACGGCCACCAGCAGGACGACGATGACCACCTTGACGACGCCGGAGATCCACTCGAACTGGGCGGTGACGGTCTCCCACGCGCTGCCGGCGGCGGCGCCCAGCGAGCACAGGACCGTGTTCCAGACGAGCGAGCCCACCAGGGTGTAGACCGTGAACCTCACGGGGCTCATCTTGGCCGTGCCGGCGGGGATGGAGATGAGGCTGCGCACCACCGGGATGCAGCGGCAGATGAGGACCGTGGCCTGGCCCTTCCGGTCGAACCAGTCGATCGCGCTCGCCACGTCGTCGGGCTTGAAGCCCAGCAGCCGCATGGGGCGGGTGCCGAAGAAGCCCATGAGGCGCTCGCGGGAGAGCAGGCGGCCGATGCCGTAGAGCACGAAGGCGCCCAGGACGGAGCCCGCGGTGGCCGCGACGATGACGCCGGGCAGGGTGAGGTCGGTGGAGGTGGTGAAGAAGCCCGAGAGGGGGAGGATCAGCTCGGACGGGATGGGCGGGAACACGTTCTCGAGAAGGATGAGGGCGCAGACGGCCAGGTAGCCGAACTGCCCGATGAACGCCTGAAACGCTGCCTGCATGCGGGCTCCTTTTTTGGCGTCGGATGGTCAGACAGCTCAGAAGGGTAGGCCAACCCGGCGCCCGTGGGCCAGCGGCTCGGCCGAACGGGACGAAAAGCCCGCAACTGGCCGCAGCTGCGTCGCCCGTGCCGGCGTCGCCCGCGCAGGTCGCCCGCGACGCGCCCGCCGGGGCCGCCGCGTCCCTCTCGGCGCCGCGCCCGCGCCGAGCGCCTAGCGCCCGAGCGCCGCCAGCACGTCCTCGCACACGGCCTGCGGCGTCATGCGGCAGGAGACGAGGAGCCCCTCGGCGTCGAAGCGGTCCAGGAACGCGCGCGGCAGCCCGTAGGACAGCACGCGCGGGCCGCCCAGCCTCGCGCTCGCGGCGGCGACGCGCTGGCCGAACCCGCCGTCCAGCACGCCGTCCTCCAGCGTGACGAGCACGCGGTGGCCCTGCGCCAGCTTGGCGAGAAGCCCCTCGTCGACGGTGGTGGCCTGGCGCGGGTTGACGAGCGTCACGGGGTGGCCGAGCGCCCCCTCGAGCTCGTCGGCGCAGCGGCGCCCCAGGTCGAAGGCGTCGCCCAGGGCCACGACGCAGGCCTCGCTGCCGCGTCGGGCCACCTCGGGGGCGGCGGGCCAGGACTCGGGCAGCGCGACGTCCGCGCGCCCGTGCGGGCCCATGACCGGGACGCGGATCGCGAGCGGCCCGTGCCTCTCGGCGACGGCCCAGCGAAGCATGTGGGCGTACTCCTCGCGGCACGTGGGCGCGAGGTAGGTCAGGCCCGGCATGGCGCCCAGCATGGGGACGTCGAAGAAGCCGAGGTGGGTGGCGTCGGAGTTGCCGGCCGCCGAGGCGCCGTACACCAGGACGGTGACGCCCAGCCCGTTGAGGCACACGTCGTGCCACAGCTGGTCGTAGGCGCGCTGCAGGAAGGTCGCGTAGACGCCCAGGACGGGGGTGGCGCCCCCGCGGGCGAGCCCGGCGGCGAAGGTGACCGCGTGCCCCTCGGCGATGCCGACGTCGACGAACTGGTCGCCGGCCTCCTCGCGCCTGGCGGGCGAGAAGCCCATGACGTACGGCGTCGCGGCGGACACGGCCACGAGGCCGCGGTCCTCGCGCATGCGGGCGAGCAGCAGCTCCGCGGTGAGCGCGGCGTAGCCGGCGTCGGGGCGCGACGCGCGCTCGCCGGTGCGCTCGTCGAAGGGGCCCACGTGGTGCCAGCCCTCGGGGTCGGCCTCGGCCGGGGCGTAGCCGGCCCCCTTGGTGGTGTGGACGTGGACGACGACGGGGTGGTCGAGGCTGCGGGCCTCGCGCAGGGCCGCCTCGAGCGCCACGGCGTCGTTGCCCTCCTCGACGTAGCGGTAGTCGAGGCCCAGGGCCCGGAACGGGTTGCACGGCGACTGGCCGCGGGTGCGGCGCAGCTCGGCCAGGGTGGCGTAGACGCCGCCCTCGTCCGGCGCGATGGACCACTCGTTGTCGTTGACGACGAGGACGACGCCCCCGCCCAGCCCGGCGGCGTTGTCCAGGCCCTCGAAGGCCAGGCCGCCCGAGAGCGACCCGTCCCCGATCACTGCGACGACGGCGCCCCCCTCGCCGGTCAGGGCGCGCGCCCGGGCCAGTCCGCAGGCGAGGCTGGCCGCCGTGGACGTGTGCCCCATGGCGAACAGGTCGTGCTCGGACTCCTCTGGCGACGAGAAGCCCGACACCTCGCCGCCGCGGGCGGGGTCGAGAAACGCGGCGGCGCGGCCGGTGAGCATCTTGTGCGCGTAGGTCTGGTGCGAGACGTCGAAGACGATGCGGTCGCGGGGGGACTCGAAGACGCGGTGGATCGCCACGGTGAGCTCGACGACGGCGAGGTTGGGGCCCAGGTGGCCGCCGCGTCGGGCGCAGCTCGACACGATCGCTGCGCGGATCTCCGCGCACAGCGGGGCCAGCGCCCCCTGGGGCAGGTCCCTCACGTCTTGGGGCGTGGCGATGCGCTCGAGGTACATGCAGGTCCCTCCCGACGGCAGGTTCTCTCCTCCCGCGCGTGACGCGCGGACGCCCCAAGCATGGCACATCGAGGTGTGCTTTGCGTGGGGCGAGCCGGTCCGCCGCCTGCCGCCGCCAGGCCGCAGGCGCAGATCCTGCACCTCGCCTACTCGGCGGCGACCACCTGCTCGCTCGACTCCGCGCGCATCGCCTCCCAGGACCGCGACTACGTGACGCTGCTGGACACCCGCCTCGGCAGCGCCGCCCTGGCCCTCGTGGTCGAGGACGTCGTGCGCTGGCTCGCCGAGAACCCCGACGCCGGCGCCGTGGAGGCCGCCGAGTACGCCCGCGACCTGTCGGCCCGCGCCCACATGGCGTTCATCCCCGGCGACCTTGGCTACCTGCGCGCCGGCGGCAGGCTGTCCAACGCCGCGTTCGTGGGCGCCACGCTGCTGCGCATCCGCCCGGTCAGCGAGATCAGCGAGGGCCGGCTGGTCGCCACGCGCAAGCTGCGCGGCTCCATGGCCAGCTGCGTCTCGGCGCTCATCGACCACGTGGCCGCCGGCTGCGACGCCGTGCTCGACCGCATCGCGTTCATCCGCTCCACGGGCCTTCCCGAGCAGGTCCAGGACCTCGCCGAGAGGCACGCGCGCGAGCTGGGCTTCCGCGACGTCGTGTGGTACGACATGCTCAACGTCGTGACCGCCCGCGGCGGCCCCGGCACCTTCGGCGCCGCGGTCCTGGCCCGCTAGCGCGCCGTGCCCGCCCGCACGAAGGCCCGCCATGAGGATCTCCGAGGTCGCCCGCCTGGCGGGGACCACCGTCCGCACCATCAGTCACTACCACGCCATCGGGCTCCTCGACGAGCCGGAGCGGCTCCCCAACGGGTACCGCGACTACTGCGCGGCGGACCTGCTGTGCGTGCTGCGCATCCGCCAGCTGGCGTCGCTGGGGTTCTCGCTGGGACAGGTGGCGCAGGTGCTCGAGCAGCTCGACGCCGTCCCCGGCGGCGACGCACGCGGCGAGAGGGGCGCGGCGCCGGATGTAGCCGCGACCGGCGGGG
>CALCDK010000135.1 GCA_937900605.1 uncultured Olsenella sp. | reverse complement strand
GCATGGCGCCGCTCGCGATGATGGGGGAGTGCTGCCGCGCGGTGGCGCTCCTCGAGCGCATGGCGGCCCTGTGCCCGGAGCTCATGCGCTCCGACGTCGCCTCCGGCGCCTTCCTCGTCGCCGCCGCGCTGCAGACCTCGGCGGTCAACGTGTTCGTCAACGCCGCCGCCCTGCGCGACCGCGCCCAGGCGTCGTTGTTCGACGCCACATGCGACGAGATGCTCGACGAGTGGCTCCCGCGCGCCGTCGGGCTCGGGCGCTCCCTGCTCGACGAGATCCGCGAGAGGGGAGAGGCCCTGTGACCCGGCAGCTCCCCGGCCGCGACGTCGCGCGCGCCCTTCTCGCCGACGCCGCCTCGCGCTCCGCGCGCCTGCGCGAGCGCGGATGCGTCCCCACCCTGTGCACCGTGCGCCGCGGCGAGGCCGGCGACGACGTGGCCTACGAGCGCGGCATCGCCTCGCGCTGCGAGGCCGCCGGCGTCGAGCTGCGCCGCGTCGCGCTGAGCGGCGACTGCCCCCTCGACGAGCTCGTCGGGGCCGTGCGCGCGGCCGCCGAGGACCCCGGCGTCCACGGCGTGCTCGTCTCCCGCCCGCTGCCCGCGGGCTGGGAGCGCGCCTGCGCCCAGGTCCTGCCCGCCGAGAAGGACGTCGACTGCATGACCGACGCCTGCACGCTCTCTGCGCTGTCCGGGGACGGCGCGGGCTTCTCGCCGTGCACGCCCGAGGCCGTGCTCGCCCTGCTCGACCACTACGGGGTCCCCCTCGCCGGCGCGCGCGCCTGCGTCGTGGGCCGCTCTGCCGTGGTCGGCCGCCCGCTCGCCCTCATGCTGTGCGACCGCGACGCCACGGTCACGCTGTGCCACAGCCGCACGCGCGACCTCGCCGCCGCCTGCCGCGAGGCCGACGTCGTGGTCTGCGCCGCGGGCCGGGCGGGCCTCGTCGGCGAGGGCTGCCTGCGCGACGGCCAGGTCGTCGTCGACGTGGGCGCCAACTGGGACGCTTCCGCCGGACGCCTCGTCGGCGACGTCGACCCCGCGGCCGCGCAGGGCCTCGACCTGCGCATCACCCCCGTACCCGGCGGCGTCGGAGCCGTCACGACGGCGGTGCTGGCCACACACGTGGTGCAGGCCGCCGAGAGGAGCGCCACCCATGACTGACGATCTTACCTACGGCGAGCTCGACCATGCCCGCGTCGAGGCCGCCGTCCGCGAGCTGCTGCTCGCCATCGGCGAGGACCCCGACCGCGAGGGGCTGCTCGGCACGCCCGACCGCGTGGCGCGCGCCTGCGAGGAGGTCTTCGGCGGTATGCGCGAGGACCCGAGCGCCCACCTGCTCAGGCAGTTCCGCGCGGAGGGCCCCGACGAGCCCGTGATCGTGCGCGACATCCCGTTCAACTCGATGTGCGAGCACCACCTCCTGCCGTTCTTCGGCCGCGCCCACGTCCTGTACGTGCCGAGAGACGGGCGCATCACGGGCCTGTCCAAGCTCGCGCGCTGCGTGTCGGGCTACGTCCGCCGGCCGCAGCTGCAGGAGCGGCTCACCGCGCAGGTGGCCGACGCCGTCGAGCGCGTCCTCAGGCCGCGCGGCGTCCTGGTGGTCATGCAGGCCGAGCACATGTGCATGACCATGCGCGGCGTGCGCGCCGCCGGGGCCCTCACCACCACCTCCGCCGCGCGCGGCTGCCTGCGCGACCCCGGGGCGCGCCGCGACGCCATGGGGCTTCTCGGCCTGTAGCCTTCCACCTCGTGGCCCCGCGACCAGGGGCGATTGGAGCTCATCGCATGTACCGGATTCCGTTCGAGGTCCCGCAGATCACGTTCGACGAGGCCATGCGCATCGTGCGCTCCGCCCTGCGCTTCGGCATCTGCCCCCTGCTCGAGACCGTCGAGGACATGCTGGCCGAGCTCGGCGACCCCGACCTGCGCTTCGAGTCCGTCCAGGTCGCGGGCACCAACGGCAAGACGTCAACCTCGCGCTACACCGCCGCGATCCTGGCCGGCGAGGGCCTGCGCGTCGCGCTGTACACCTCCCCCGAGCTCGTGAGCTACACCGAGCGCATGGAGGTCGGCGGCGTCCCCATCGACGAGGCCGCCTTCGCCCACGCGGTGAGCGCCGCCCACGTCGCGGGCCAGCGCGTCAACGCGCGCCGCGAGGCCGCAGGCGAGCGGCCGTACGACATCACCGAGTTCGACACCCTCACCGTCGCCGCCATGGTGGCCTTCGCCGAGGCCGAGGTCGACGTCGCCGTCCTCGAGTGCGGCATGGGCGGCCGCTGGGACGCCACGAGCGCGTGCAAGTCGGTGCGCACCGTGGCCGTGACCGGCATCGGCCTGGACCACACCCACGTCCTGGGCGACACCCTCGAGAAGATCGCCGGCGAGAAGGCCGCCATCATCCGCCCCGGGCGCTCCTGCGTGCTCGGCGTGGGCACGGCGACCCCGGCCAGCGTCGAGGACGTCCTCCTCGACCAGGCGCGCCGCAGCGGGGTCGAGCCCGTGCTGCTGCGCCCCGAGGACCCGGCCGACGCCGCCGGCGAGATGGCGCCCGGGACCGTCCGCGAGCACCCGGGCCTGCCCCGCGCCTCCTACCGCGTGGTGCGCCGCCCCGCGCGCATCGGCGGGCCCATGGAGCTGTCGGTGCGCACGCCGCGCGCCAGCTACCCCGAGCTCGCCGCGCTCAAGCCGGCCTACCAGGCGGCCAACGTCGCCTGCGCCATCGCGCTCGCGGAGTGCCACCTGGGCCGGGCCCTCGACCCCGACGCGCTCTACGACTCGGTCGTCTCCTGCCCTACGCCCGGCCGCTTCCAGCTGCTGCGCCCCGAGCCGCCCGTGCTCGTCGACGCCTGCCACAACCCGCAGTCGGTCGAGACGTTCCTCACCGCGGTCGACGCCGTCGAGCCCGACGTCTCCCGCCGTCCGGCGCTCGTGTGCGCGGTGCTCGCCGACAAGGACGTGAGCGGGATCGTGTCGCTTCTCGCCGCCGCGTTCCCTCGCGTCGTCGCCACGCGCACGGCCAGCCCCCGCGCCCTGTCCGCCGACGAGCTCGCCGGGCTGTTCCGCGAGGCGGGCTGCGAGGACGTCCGCGTCGAGCCCGACGTCGCGTCCGCCGCGTCCTCCTTGCGTGGAGAGGCGTTCGTGGCCTGCGGCTCGATCACCCTCGCCGGCGAGCTCGCGGCCCTTCTCGCCGCGGTCTGATACAATCCCTGAAGTCCCAGGCGCGCCCGCGCCCGACGTCTAAGGAGCCCCCTCATGCAAGAACTGCTCGACCAGCTCATCACGCCCGAGGTCCGCATGGTCCTCTACCTCATGGTCGTCTGCGTCGTGATGCTCTACGTCCTCTCCATCGTCTACGTGATCCGCGACGCGCAGCGCCGTGGCGCGGAGCCCTGGTGGGTCTGGGCCATCGTCTCGGTCGTCCCCGTCGTGGGCCTGCTCGCCTACGTGATCTTGCGCCCGAGCTCCTACCTCATCGACCGCGAGGAGCAGGACCTGGACATCGCCCTGCGCGAGCACCAGCTGTCGCACTACGGCATCTGCCCCAAGTGCGGCGCGCCCATCGACCGCGACTTCGTGGTGTGTCCCATCTGCAACACCCAGGTGCGCAACGTGTGCCCCACGTGCCACCGCCCGCTCAACGCCGACTGGAAGGTCTGCCCGTACTGCAGGACCCGCATCCAGTAGGTCGCGACCCCGACCGACCCCCTGACGCCCCGACGCATGCGCGCCGGGGCGTCTTTTCGTGTTGGCGAGAGCCGCCGTGCCACGATGCGGGCGATTCCGGTCAAGAGAACCGCGAACGCGCCCGTCGACCCGTTATATCACCTGCACCCGGACTGGCGACCGTCTCGTGACGCCCCTTGACTTGTGATCTGGTACCAGTTGGCACGCTGCTGCCCACTTCCGCGCAGTAACGGCCTGTCCAGAGGCCTGACGAACTTCTTGGCAGTTCGAACCAGTATCTCAATCACTTAACTGTTCGCAAATACGAATACCGTTCGCAAAGCAAATCCGACCGCCCGCTGTCCGCCAGCTGCGGGCGGGGCCCATTTGCCCTAAGCTACCTGCAGTTCGAGAAGCAGACCAGCGTTCGCAATCACGAACCAACGTCTGCTCCCATAGGGGCACGCACCGGCGCGCCTGCGCAGGGGCGGGGCGGGACCGGGTCCCGTGCGATCCGCCACACGTCTAGGAAGGGGAGCGCAATGTCCAAGCCCACAGAGGTAACGGCGCGGCAGAATCCGGTAAAGAGGGCCGTGAACGCGGTCATCGACCTGCTGTCGTCGCTGTTCCTGCCCATCATCAACCTGCTCGTCTCGACCGGCATCCTCAAGGGCGTCCTCGAGCTGCTCAAGGTCGCCGGCGTCGTGTCTCCCGACTCGACCACCTTCGCGATCCTCAACGCGATGTTCTACTTCATCCCGGTGTTCCTCGCCTACACTGCGTCCAAGCGCTTCGGCGTCGACGTCGTGACGGGCATGCTCATCGGCTGCATCCTGCTGTACCCGTCAATCGCCACGGTGATGTCCGGCGACGCGCCGGTGACGTTCTTCGGGTTCGAGCTCTCCAAGGTCACCTACTCCGCGTCCGTCATCCCCATCCTGCTCGCGATCTGGGCGACCAGCTGGGTGCAGCGGGCCTGCCACAAGGTGATCCCCGAGACCTTCCGCGGGCTGTTCACCCCTCCCGTGTGCGTCATCGTCGTCATCCCGCTGACGCTCGCCGTCTTCGGCCCGATCAGCAACGTCGTCGGCGGCTGGCTCGCCAGCGGCTACGAGGGGGGCTATGGG
>CALCDK010000134.1 GCA_937900605.1 uncultured Olsenella sp. | reverse complement strand
GGGCGGGGCCGCAACGGGCCCCGACGCGAGGGCGCGGCGACGCCGCCGGGAGGACGACGCCGCCGCGCGGCAGGTTGCGCGCGCCGGGCCGGGGTCGCCAGCCGCGGCGCGGCGACGTCGCTAGCGGGCGACGCGCAGTCCGGCGCCCTTGCTGGCGACGGCCTCGATCTCGTCGGCGGTGACGAAGTTGGCGTCGCCGTGGATGGTGAGCTTCAGGACGCTCGCGGCGATGGCGTACTCGCTGGCGTGGTCCAGGTCGAAGCCGTTGAGCAGGGCGTGCAGCAGGCCCGCGGCGTACGCGTCGCCGGCGGCGACGCCCTCGAGGACGTGCATGTGGTGGACGGACGAGAAGTGCGCCTGGCCGTCGGCGTAGACCATGCCCATCCAGTCGGACTCCTCGACGGAGCTGACGTTGCGGATGACGGAGGCGACGAGCTTGCAGCCGTACTCCTCGCAGACGTCGCGGGCGATCTCCACGTACTCGTCCCTCTCGTCGATGCCGCAGGCGAGCGAGCCGGTGCCGTGGCAGATGCCCAGGCAGGAGGGCGCGTCCTCGTCGTTGGCGATGCAGACGTCGACGTAGGGCAGCAGGCGGCGCATCACGCCCTGGGCCTCCTCGGGGCTCCAGAGCTTGCCGCGGTAGTTGAGGTCGCACACGGTGACGATGCCGCGCTCGCGGCAGGCGGCCAGGGCGCGCTCGCAGGCGACGGCCATCTGGTCGCTGACGGCGGCGGTGACGCCCGAGACGTAGAACACCCCGACGCCCTCGAGGACCTGGTCCCAGTCGACGTCGTCGGCCGAGGCGAGGTTGAGCGCGGAGTACTTGCGGTCGTAGACGCAGCCGTTGGAGCGCACCGAGGAGCCCACCTCGAAGTAGTAGGTGCCCAGGCGGTCGCCCTGGCGCAGGACGCGGGAGGTGTCGACGCCGTAGGCGCTCAGGGACCTCAGGGCGCAGTCGCCGATGCGGTTGTCGGGGACGATCGAGAAGAACGCGGCCCGGTCGCCCTGGAGCGCGAGGGAGAGCGCGACGTTGGCCTCGGCTCCGCCGTAGCGGACCTCGAAGGTGGACGCCTGCTCCAGGCGCAGGTTGTCGGGAGGCGACAGCCTCATCATGATCTCGCCGAACGCGAGGACCTTGTCGTCCTTCTGCATGTTCATCCCCTCTCGCGCGCCGGCCGCGTGCCGGCGATACGTGTGATTGCACAACAAACGTATGCCAATCGACGCCTGGCCGCGCGGCGCGGACGGGCCTGCACCCTATCAACAAAAGAGGGGCGCCCGGGGGGCGCAGGTCCCCGGGCTCCCCGAGGGGGGACGCTGGTGCGTGGTGCCGGCGGGCCCGGCGAGGGGCGCCCCGCGGCGCGGCGCGCGGCGGGCGGTGCGGGGCGCGGCGGCGACGGCCTACTGCTCGTCGGCCCTCGGGTAGCGCGCGGGCACCAGGCCGGCGCGCTCGAGCGCGATGGCGATGGGCACGATCACGACGAGCTGCAGGACGATGCCGGGGACGCTCATCGTGAAGTAGCCGGCGAACCAGGCGCCGAAGGAGTAGCTGCCGGCCGAGAAGACCAGGGCCTGCAGCAGGCCGCCCACGAGGCGGCCGGCGACCATGGCGCCGCCGAGCGCTACGTAGAGGTCGGCGACGAGCCTGCCGGTACGGACCTTGGAGGACAGCAGGCCGGCGACCAGGCCGTAGACCGCGAGCTCGCAGGTCATGGAGGGCAGGATGGGCGCGGGCGGCATGCCGGTCAGGACGCTGGAGAGCACCGGGCCAAGGACGCCGGCGGCCAGACCGCCCACGGGGCCGGTCACGATGCCGCACAGCAGCACGGGGATGTGCATGGGCAGCCACACCTTGCCCGCGTTGGGGATGGAGTGGAAGGCCATGGGCAGAACGATGGCCAGCGCGGCGCACACCGCCACGATGACGATCTTCTTGACCTGCGTCAATTTCATGAGACGCTCCCGTCCTCTCGACGCGCCGCGGCGCGGTCCGGCCTGTAGCCACGGGCCTCCATGGCCAGCGACAGCTCGTCCGCACGACGGAACGCCGCAACGAAGACGGGCACCAGTAACCGAACAAATCCTCTGACTTGTTCGACAATACCACTCTGCGAGCCCAACCCGCGCGCGGATTGGGCCTTGATCAGCGAACGGCACTCGCGCAGCAGCGTGGGGACGAACTGCATGGTGATGCCCACCGCGAGCGCCACGGGCTCCGTGTTGGCCCCGAGGCGCGCGAGCGGCGACAGGAGCGTGCGCACGCCGCCCACGAGCTCCTGCGGGCGCGTGGTGAGCGTGAGCACCGCGCCGAGGACGACGACCTCGAGCACCCTGGCCGCGATCCTCGCGCCCTGGGCGAGCCCGGCCCACGTGAGGTGGAGAAAGCCGAGCGACCACACGGGGTCGACGTCGCTGAACAGCAGCGCGTTGAGCGCCAGGACGAGAAGCGCGAACCAACGCAGCCCCCAGGCGGGGCGCAGGGCGCGGGCCAGGCCGGCACGAGAGAGGACCGCGAGCCCCACGCAGCCCAGGCCGCACAAGCCCAGCGCGACGGGGCCCTCGGCCATGCACACGAGGGTCACGCACGCCACGAGCCCGACCACCTTGGCGGCCGCCGGCATGCGGTGCAGCACGGACCCCGCGGGGACGTACCTCAGCGGCTCGGTCATGCGCCCCCGCCTCCCCCGGCGACGTCCGGGGCGGAGGCCCCGTCGGCGGCCGTGGCGCCGCCCGGGCCCGCGGCGCCGTCGGCGGACGCGACGCGCGCGCCCCTCTCGCCCAGCGCGCGCTCAACGCGCCCGGCGAGCCCCTGCGCGTCGAGCGCCCCGTCGGCCACGTCGAGCCCCGCCTCGCGCAGCGCGAGCGCGCAGCGGGCGGCACGGCAGCCGTCGAGCCCCAGCGAGCGCATGCGTGCCGCGTCGCCGAGAAGGGCGCCCACCGGGCCCTCGGCCACCACGCGCCCCGCGTCCATCACGGCGAGCCGCGAGCACGTCAGGGCCACGGCGTCGGCGTCGTGCGAGACGAGCACCACGGCACAACCCGCGTCGCGCGCCGCGCGCAC
>CALCDK010000133.1 GCA_937900605.1 uncultured Olsenella sp. | reverse complement strand
GGCAGGTCCTGCCGGTCAACCCCGCCGACGGGTTCGGCTCGCCGTACGCGGGCCTGGCGGCCTTCGCCGGCGACACGGGCCTGCTCGAGCGTCCCTGCGGCGAGGTGCTCGAGGAGCTCCACGACATCGGCAACGACCCCGACTACCAGGAATTCTGCGAGAACAACGAGTACTGGCTGCGGCCGTACTGCACCTTCTGCGCCCTCAAGGAGCTCCACGGCGGCGCCGCGTGGCAGGACTGGCCCGCGGCAGACCGGCGCTTCTCGCCGGCCATGGCGCACGACCCGCGGCTGACCGAGACCGCCGAGCGCGCCCGCCGCCTGCAGTTCGAGTTCGACCGCGAGTGGCGCGACCTCGTGGACTACGCCCACGGGCGCGGCGTGATGGTGATCGGCGACATGCCCATGTTCGTCTCGGCGGATTCGGCCGACGTCTGGAGCGAGCCCGACGTGTTCGACCTGGGCGACGACGGGCGGCCCGCGCGCATGGCCGGCGCCCCGGGCGACGCCTTCGCGCCGGAGGGCCAGCTGTGGGGCAACCCCACGTACCGCTGGGACGTCCTGCGCGAGCGCGGCTACGACTGGTGGCTGCGCCGCCTGGGCCGCGCGATGGCGCTCTACGACTACGTGCGCCTGGACCACTTCATCGGGTTCTCGTCGTACTACGCGATCCCCGCAGGCGGCACGCCGGCCGACGGCGCGTACGCCTACGGCCCCGGCGCCGAGCTCTTCGAGGCGGCCCACGCGCAGTTCGGCCCGCTGCCGTTCGTGGCGGAGGACCTGGGCATGGTCACGCCCGCGGTGCGCGCGCTCGTGGCGCAGACGGGCATCCCCGGCATGGACGTCGTGCAGTTCTCCGACGGCGACGTGCGCGAGGGCTGGCAGCCCCGCCCGGGCACCGTGGCCTACACGGGCACGCACGACAACCAGACGCTCGTGGGCTTTGCCGCCTCGCGCCTGGGCGCCGAGGGCCCCGACGAGGCCCGCGAGCTGGCCGAGAGGGTCATGGGCAACGTGCTCGCCTCCGACGCGGACGTGGCCATCGTCCAGCTCCAGGACGTGCTGGGCCTGGGCGACGAGGCGCGCATGAACGTGCCCGGCACCGCCGGCGGCAACTGGTCGTGGCACGCCGACGAGGCGCAGGTCCAGGCCGCCGCCGACCACCTGCGCGAGCTGGCGCGCGAGCACGGCCGCCTGGCGTAGCCGCGCGAACGGCCGCGCCCGGGCCCCGCATCGCGCCCGGGCCCCGCGACGCGCCCCGCCCGTCCCCGCACCGCGCCCGGGCCCCGCGCCGCGCCGGCTCCCGCCGCGCGGGTACAATGGCACCCAGCAGAACCGCCGCTGCGGCCGGTCCCACCCGCGGGCCGGCCGCTGCACCATGCCGAGGAGTCAACCCATGCTGATCGACCGCGTCTCTCGCCAGCTCCTGCGCGCGCCGGAGCTGGAGCCCCTGCTGCGCGCCCTCGACGCCGGCGACGACGCGACGCTCGCCGTGGCACAGTCCGCGCGCGCCACGGTGCTCGCCGCGCTGTGGGCCCGCGACCCTCGCCCCTGCCTGCTGGTGGTCCCCGGCGAGGAGTCTGCGGACCGCACCGCCCGCACCCTGGCCGCCTGGCTCGGCCGCGACGCCGTCTGCCGCTACCCCATGCGCCAGGACCATCCCTGGTCCGACTCCGCCTGCGACGATGCCGTGGTGGGCGCCCGCTGCCAGGCCATCGCGCGCCTGTCGGCCGGCGAGAGGTGCGTCGTGGTGGCCAGCGCCCGCTCGCTGCTGCGCCGCGTGCCGCCCGTGGGCTCGGGCTACTTCGCGTCGTCGACATTCTCGGTGGGCGACGAGGTGCCCTTCGAGGACATGGGCGCGCTGCTCGTGGGGATGGGCTACTCCGACGCGGGCTCGGTGGATGCCCCCGGCACCTTCCACGTGCACGGCGACGCGGTGGACGTGTTCCCCGCGCAGGCCACGAGCCCCGTGCGCATTGAGTTCTTCGGCGACGAGATCGACCGCGTGCGCCGCATGGTGAGCTCCACCGGCCAGACGATCGGCGAGCTCGAGGAGGTGCGCGTCTCGCCGTGCCGCGAGATGGCCTTCACCGACCAGACCGTGGCCCGCGCCACGCGCGCGCTTTACAACCGCGCCCAGTCCGACTCGAGGCTCGCCGCCGACCTCGAGCTCATCTCGCAGCGCGCCGCCGACCCCACGCTCGAGCGCTACCTGCCGCAGCTCTACGGCTCCACGGCTTCGCCGCTGGAGCACGTCTCGTCGGACGCGCTCGTGGTCCTGGCCGAGCCGCGCGCCCTCTTCGACGACTGCGTCCACGCCTTCGACGAGGTCGAGGCCTCTGCCCGCACGCACCGCGCGTCCGTCGAGGGCCTCTACACCGCGCCGCGCCAGATGGACTTCGGCCGCCAGCAGCGACTCTCGTTCGCGTCGATCATGCGCGCGGGCACCGGCGCCGCCACCGCCGAGCTGGCCGTGAGGCAGCCGGGCGTGGCGGGCTCGGACGCCAAGCTGCTGGGGCGCCTGCGCCAGCTCGTGGCCGACGACGCCGCGATCGTGTTCGCCGTGCCCGACCGCGGCGCGCGCGAGTCGCTGGAGCTGCGCATGGGCGACGAGCGCATCCCGTTCGAGGAGTCCCTCGGCGCGTCCGCCGAGAACCGCGGTCCCTCCGCGCCGCCGCTGCGCCGCTCGATGGTGACCTTCGTGGACGCTCCGGTGCCGGCCGGCATCGTCGTGCCCACCGCGCACCTCGCGATCTTCTCGGTGTCCGACTTGGCGTCGCGCACCGCCAAGGCCCGCCGCAGCCGCCGCCGCGTGGACCCCACGAGCGTGACCTTCCCGTTCAAGCCGGGCGACTACGTGGTCCACGCCACGCACGGCATCGCGCTGTTCTCGGACATCGTGCGCCAGGAGGTGGGCGGCCGCGAGCGTGACTACTTCCTGCTCGAGTACTCTGGCGGCGACAAGCTCTTCGTGCCCCTGGAGCAGGTGGACCGCATCACGCGCTACGTGGGGCCGGACGGCGACGCCCCGCGCCTCACGCGCCTCAACACCGCCGACTGGA
>CALCDK010000132.1 GCA_937900605.1 uncultured Olsenella sp. | reverse complement strand
GGCGGGGGCGGCCCCGTCGCCATGGCCCCGCCCCCGCCTGGTCTCGTGCCTCTCGCCGCACCGGGCGCGACGTCGCGCGCTATTGGCCCGTGATGGCCCTTCTCAGCATCATCACGTACGCCTTGGCGCCCTCGGGGCGCAGGTGGGTCCCGTCGTCCCAGAAGTACTCCGGGTGGCCGGCGGATTCGGCGTACCAGTCGATCACCTCGACGTTGTCGTACTCGTCGGCGAGCTGGTGGAACAGGCGGTTGTTGATGTCCTGGAGCGCTTGCGGGACGCGGACCGTGACGAGGTAGACCTTGCGGTCGCCGCACATCTCGATGAGGTCGCGCACCTGTCCCTCGCGGGCGACGCCGTTGTCCCCGGAGGCCCACACGACGATCTGGGGGTCGTAGCCGCTCGCGATGGCCTGGTCGTAGACGTCGGGGCAGGCCGTGAGCTGACGTCCCACCTGGGCGTCGATGTAGCCGTCGGGGAAGATGGACCTGAACTGTCCCACGGCGCCCGCGGGCACCGAGTCGCCGACGAGGAGCACCTTGGCGTCGGTCGCGCCCGTGCTCTGGTTCACGGCGTAGTTGAGCCTGCCGATGGTCTCGAGCGCGTCGCCGAACGCCGTCCCCTCGAGGTAGGTCCCCGAGAGGTCGAAGCCGGCGGCGTCCGCGCCCTGGGGCGCCGCCTGCTGCGCGGCCTGCTGCTGGTCGGTCGGGACGCCGGTCTGCTCGGCCGAGATGGGCGCGAGGGTGACCGCGAGCGCGGCGACCAGGCCGACCGCCTCGAGCGCGAGGGTCGGCCTCGACTGCCCGGCCAGCACGGGCCTGAGGGCCTCGGCGAGGCGCCCCTGCTGCGGCGCGGGGGCCTCGAGGAGCCTCCAGGAGGCCTCGGCGACGGCGAGGACGACTACGGCCTCGAGTGCCCAGCCCCACCAGGGGAGCTCGGTGGTCCTCGTCGCGGGGTTCATGACGAGCAGCAGCGGGTAGTGCCACAGGTACAGGGCGAAGGCGCGCTGTCCGGCCGCGGCGAGCGGGCCCCAGCCCAGCACGCGCTGCGCCACGCCCCCCTGCGGGCGGCACACGACGCCGACGA
>CALCDK010000131.1 GCA_937900605.1 uncultured Olsenella sp. | reverse complement strand
CCCACGGCGCCCGCCGACGCCCCGACACCGCGCCCCACGCCGGATGTGGGACGGGGCCGCACCAGGGGTGTCGCCACACCTCACCAGCGCTGACCGCTTACCACACCCGGGACGCACCTGCGCCCCACCGAGCCCCCCACGGCGCCCCACCACCCCTGGGACGGCGCCCCACCACCCCTGGGACCGTCCCACACCGCCCCCGAGGGCGCCCCGCCCGCGCCCCGCGACGCCCCCGACGTTCGCCACTGCGGGCGCACCTCTTGTCGTCGGCGAAAATGCGGTAGCATCTACCTGCGGATATGCGGACCGGGTCCGCGCGTGCGCCCTTGTGGCGCGCCGGTTCACCGCTTGCCCACAACTTGCGAGCCGAGCTTGTGGCAACGCATGTTCGCGCCCCCACATCTGGGGGTGACGGCCTTCTCGCCGTCCCTCTCGCACGCCGCCGGGACAGAAAATGTGCCGAAGTGTGGCAAAAGGTCCCAAAGTGTGTGGCCCATGACGTATAGTAAGTCCACGCCTCATGAGGGGGTGGATTCGTCATCGAGCGAGAGGGGAGGGTCAGATGTTCACCGGTTCGTATCCCATGACCGTTGACGCCAAGGCCCGTGTCACCCTCCCGGCCGCCTTCCGCAGCCAGATCGACGCGGTCGACGGCAAGAAGACCCTCTGCCTGCTCCCCATGAAGGACTGCGTGCACGGCTATCCCGTGAACGCCTTCGAGAAGTACGTGGCGGACCTGTTCCACCACGACTCCGAGGGCGAGGACAGCTCGCGCCGCAACCGCAGGGAGGACACGCTCAAGCGCGCGCTCCTCTCCCGCGTCGTCACCATCGACCTGGACAGCGCCGGGCGCGTCGCGCTCGGCAAGCTCGACGCCAGCCGCCCTGGCGTCCGCGAGAACCTCGGCCTCACGTCCGAGGTCACGGTCATCGGCGTCGACGACCACTTCGAGGTCTGGAACACCAAGGCCTGGGACGAGCTTCAGCAGGAACTCGACGAGGAGCTGGACAAGCTTCTCTTCGGCGAGTAGGGGGTGAGACACGTGTCCGAGCAGTTCCGTCACGTACCGGTGATGCTGCGGGAGGTCCTCGACAACCTGGACCCGCAGCCGGGCGACGTCGTGTGCGACTGCACCCTCGGTGGTGCGGGGCACTCCGTCGAGCTCGCCCGACGCGTCGCCCCCTCCGGCCTGTCCCTGGGCATCGACCAGGACGACATGGCCCTCGAGGCCGCCTCCGCTCGCATGGCGCAGGAGGTCCCCGACGCGACGTTCGTCCCCCTTCGCGGCAACTTCGGCGACCTGGACGACCTGCTGCTGCGCGCCGAGGTCCCCGGCGTCGACTGCTTCCTCTTCGACCTGGGCGTCTCCTCGCCCCAGCTCGACATCGCCGAGAGGGGCTTCTCGTACCACGAGGACGCGCCGCTGGACATGCGCATGAACCCCGAGGACGGGGGAGCGAGCGCCGCCGACGTCGTCAACGGCTACGAGGAGTCCGAGCTCGCCCGCATCATCCGCCTCTACGGCGACGAGCGCTTCGCCCAGCGGATCGCGCACCGGATCTGCGAGCGCCGCGCCAAGCAGCCCATCGAGACCACCCTCCAGCTCGTCGACGTCATCAAGGAGGCCATCCCCGCGGCTGCCCGCAGGCATGGCGGCCACCCGGCGAGAAAGACCTTCCAGGCCCTCAGGATCGAGGTCAACCAGGAGCTCGACGTCCTGGAGCGCGGCCTGCGCGCGGCGGTCAGGTGGGCCAACCCCGGTGGCAGGATCTGCGTGATCTCGTACCACTCGCTCGAGGACCGCATCGTGAAGCACGTCTTCTCGGAGATGTCCCAGGGCTGCACCTGCCCGCCCGACCTTCCGGTCTGCGTCTGCGGCCACGTGCCCGTCCTCGACGTGCGCACCCGCAAGCCCCTCACCGCCTCGCCCCAGGAGGTAGAGGACAACCCACGCGCCAGGAGCGCGCTCACCCGCGTCGCGGTGAAGCGCCCCACCGCATAGGACGACGGACGGTCCGATGCTCGCCATTTCGATAAAGACACGAACCAATATCACCGACTCAAGCAAGACTTAAGGACGCTAAACCAAGTCTCAAGGTCAACACTCAACCAACCCTGAGAAACCCCAGCGTGCCTGACCCGTTTACAACGTTCGACAAGTATCAAGAGGCGAGGAAGCACAGCAATGAGGCATCAGGGGTCTGTGGCATATCGTGTCGAGACGGCGGAGCGCTCCCACGGGCGCCGCCGCCAGGGCACCCCTGACCTCGAGGTCCTGGCTGGCGGCGGTCTCGACGCCCTCAGGCGCCGTGGCCTGGCCCCGCACACCGTCTCCGTCGCGCGCCTGATCGCCCTTGCCGTCGCAGCCGTCTGCGCGCTCGGCATCGTCGCCGTGTGCCTCTCCACCGCCGCCACCGTGACCATGGCGCACAACGAGCAGCTCCGCTCCGACCTCGTTCGCGCCGAGGACGTCTGCGGCGACCTCCGCAGCCAGTGCGCGGCCCTCGAGGCCGGTGCGCACGTCTCGCGCGTCGCGACCAAGGACCTCGGCATGGAGCTCCCCGACCAGAGGGTCAGCGTCACCGTCGACCCCACCGCCGGTGGGGATGGCGTGTCCGCCGCGGCCCCCGCGGGGGCGCCCGGCGACTTGTCGTAGAATCGTCCGCGTGAACGCCAGAGGAACACAGAACCGCCCCCCACGGGGCGAAGGCCAGGGGGCCCCGCGCGGCGGGGCCTCTCGTCGCGTGCGGCCCGTCTCGCCCGTGCGCCCGTCGGCCGGCGCCCCCGCGCGCCCCTCCCGGCGCCCGCCGCGGCGGCCCGCGCCGCCCCCTGCCACCGATGCCCATCTCCAGCGCGCTTCTCGTCCTGCTGGCCGCCGCCTCGCTCCTCCTGACGGCGAGGCTCGTCTGGCTCCAGGTCGTCGACGGGCCCAGGCTCGCCGCGGCCGCGCAGTCCCAGCGCACCAACGTGATCGCCGTGCACCCCAGGCGCGGCACGATCTTCGACCGCAACGGCAACGTCCTCGCCCGCAGCGAGGAGTGCACGACCGTCTACGCCGACCCCTCCCTCGTCAAGGACGACGCCCGGGTCGCCGCAATCCTCTCTGAGTGCCTCGGCGGCGACGCCGCGGCCTACGAGGCCACCCTCTCGCAGGACGCCCGCTTCGCCTACGTCAGGCGCCGTGTCGACGACGAGGCGGCCGAGCGGCTCAGGCAGCGACTCGCCGAGGAGCGCCTCGGCGGCATCTACTACGTAGAGGACAGCCGCAGGGTCTACCCCTACGGAAACGTCGGCGCGCAGGTCCTCGGCTTCGTCGGCGACGAGGGCCGCGGCCTGTCCGGCATCGAGCTCCAGTACGACGACGAGCTCTCGGGCACCGACGGCGAGCTCGTCATGGAGACGAGCCCCGACGGCACGCCGATCGCCGGCTCGACCGCCCGCCTGAGCGACCCCGTCCCGGGCCAGGACCTCGTGCTGTCCGTCGACGTCGAGCTCCAGCAGGCCTGCGAGCAGATCGTGCAGGACTCCGTCGGCCGCTACGACGCCGAGTCGGGCTCCATCATGGTCTGCGACCCGCGCAACGGCGAGGTCCTCGCCGCCTGCTCGACCCCGCTGCCGGACTTCTCGAACCTCGAGGACCCCTCGGCGCTCAACCTGCGCCTCGTGAGCGACTCCTTCGAGCCCGGCTCCGTCTTCAAGGTGATCACCACGGCCATGGGCATGGAGATGGGCCTGTTCGGCCCCGACAGCTCCTACAACGTCCCGGCCTCCATCCAGGTCGGCGACGACAAGGTCACCGACGACGAGCCGCGCAGCACCGCGGCCGACATGACCGTGCGCGAGATGATGCGCCGCTCGTCCAACGTCGGCATGGCTCTCCTCGTCCAGGACGTCATCGGGCAGGGCCGCTTCTCCGAGTGGGTCGACCGCTTCGGGATCGGACACCTCACCGGCATCGACTACCCCGGCGAGTCCGCGGGCATCGTCAAGCCGCTCGAGCAGTACGACGGCTCGACCGCGGGCTCCATGTCCTTCGGCCAGGGCCTCGCCATCCCCATGGTGCAGGTCGTGCGCGCCTATGGCGCCATCGCCAACGACGGCGTGCCCGCCACGCCGCACTTCCTCATCGCCCGCGACGGCCAGGACGTCTCGTGGCCCCTCGGCGAGCCGGTCGTCTCCAAGCAGACCGCCGACGAGGAGACGGACGTCATGAGGACCGTCATCCAGCGCGGCACGGGTCGCTTCGGCGCCATCGAGGGCTACGACATCGCCGGCAAGACCGGCACCGGCGAGCAGGCCAGCGTCGACGGCGGCTACGAGGAGGGGCGCTACGTCGCGTCCCTGTGCGGCTTCGTCAACGCCGACGACCCGCAGCTGCTCGTGTACGCCGGCCTCAACGGCCTGCCGCACCTCGCGTCGCAGACCGCCGCGCACGTGTTCCACGACGTCATGCAGAAGTCCATCGAGATCGTGGGCGTCAGGCCCGTCTCGTAGCTCCGGAAGGGGACAACCATGATCCGCATGCCCATCCAAGACATCGCCGCGGCCACCGGTGCCGGCGTCCTGGTCGACGCCGGGGCGCCCGTCGACGGCGACGTCGTCATCGACTCCCGCAAGGCCGCCCCCGGCGCGCTGTTCGTCGCCTTCCCCGGCGAGCGCGTCGACGGTAACGACTACCTCGCCGCCGCGGTCGAGGCCGGCTGCGCCGCGGTCGTCGCGTCGCGCGAGCCGTCCGAGGGGCTTCTCGCCCTTGCCGCCGAGCGCGGCTGCTCCGTCCTGCGCGCGCAGGGCGACGACTGCGAGGAGCTCATGCTGCGCCTGGCCCACGCCTGGAGGCGCCTGCACCCCGACTGGGTGGTCCTGGCCGTCACCGGCTCGGTGGGCAAGACGACGACCAAGGAGATGCTCGCCGCCGCGGCCTCCTCGCAGCGCCGCTGCCACGCCACCCGCGGCAACCTCAACAACCTCATCGGCCTGCCGCTCACGCTCATGTCGGCGCCCGAGGACAGCGAGGTCGTCGTCTGCGAGCTCGGCATGAACCACCCCGGCGAGATCGAGCGCCTCTCGCGCTGCTGCGAGCCCACCCTGGCCTGCGTCACCAACGTCGGCACCAGCCACATCGGCATCCTCGGCAGCCGCGAGAACATCGCGCGCGCCAAGGCCGAGGTGGTCTGCGGCATGCGCGACCACGGCGAGCTGTCCCGCCTGCTCGTGATGCCGTCCTCCTGCGACTTCGCCGGCTTCGTCGCCGACGGCTTCGCCCGCCCCGCCGGCGTGGCCGTCCAGACCGTGGGCTCGCGCCCCGGCGACGTCGCCTGCGCCCGCGAGGTCAGCGTGGGCGCCGACGGCTGTGCCTCTCTGCTGCTGTGCTTCGACGACGGCTGGCAGCGCCGCATCACGCTCGGCGTCCCCGGCGCCAAGGTCGTCGACGACCTGCTGCTGGCCATGACTCTCGCCTGGCGCCTCGGCCTCGACCGCGACGCCGCCTGCGACGCCGTGTGCGCCATGCGCGCCACGAGCATGCGCCTCGACGTGCGCACGGCCCCCAGCGGCGCGCGCGTCATCGACGACACCTACAACGCGGCGCCGGCCTCCATGGCCTCGTCGCTCGACGTCCTGGCCTCGCTGCCCTGCGAGGGCCGCAGGATCGCGGTCCTCGGCGAGATGGGCGAGCTGGGCGAGCAGGCCGAGCGCCTGCACGGCTACGTCGGCGCCTACGCCGCGGCCCGCGTGGACCTCCTCGTCCTGGTCGGCGGCGCCCTCGCCGCGCAGATGGGCGAGGCGGCCCGCACGATGGGCCTGTCAGACGACGCGGTCGAGTCCTTCGCGACCGTCGCCGACGCCGCCCGCGTCATGGGCCCGGTCCTGGGCGAGGGCGACGTCGTCCTGGTCAAGGCATCCCGGGCCGCTGGGCTCGACGAGTTCGTGAGGAGCGTGCTTAGCTAATGATCGGAAACCCCGCATATCCCACCTACCAGGTGTTTCTCGCCGTCGGCATCGCCGCGCTGGTGACCGGCCTGCTCATGCCGCTGTTCATCAGGGTCATGCGCCACGAGGGCGTGGGCCAGCAGGTCCGCGCCGACGGGCCGCAGGCCCACCTCGTCAAGCAGGGCACGCCCACCATGGGCGGCATCGTGATGCTCCTGGGCATCGTGGTCACCGTGGCGCTTCTCGCCAAGTGGACGCCCGACCTGGTCCTGGCCCTCGTCGCCATGCTCGTGACCGGCTCGCTGGGCCTGCTCGACGACGTCGAGTCCGTGGCGCACGGCCGCTCGCTGGGCCTCACCCCGGCGCAGAAGATGCTCGGCCTCGTGACCATTTCGGTCGCGTTCTGCCTGGTCGCCGTCAACGTCTGCGGCATCCCGGCGGCCATCCGCTTCCCGGGCGGCCTCTCCATCGACCTGGGCGTGCTCACCACCACGCTGCAGCTCGGCGACGCCACGGTCCAGATCCCGTGGCTCTACCTCGCCTTCGTCTTCCTGCTCATGGCCGGCCTGTCCAACGCCGTCAACCTCACCGACGGCCTCGACGGCCTGGCGGGCGGCTGCTCCATGGTGGTCATGCTCGTCATGGCGATGGTCGCGTTCAACTACCAGGAGGTCAACCTCGCCATCTTCGCGGCCGCCGTCGCGGGCTCCTGCCTGGGCTTCCTCTGGCACAACTGCTACCCGGCGTCCATCTTCATGGGCGACACGGGCTCGCTGGCCCTCGGCGCCGCCTTCGCCGCGCTCGCGGTCCTCACCAAGACCGAGGTCACGTCCCTGGTCATGGGCGGGCTGTTCATCGCCGAGGCGCTCTCGGTCATCGTCCAGGTGCTGAGCTTCAAGCTCACGGGAAAGCGCGTGTTCCTCATGGCCCCGCTGCACCACCACTTCGAGAAGATGGGCTGGCCCGAGACCAAGGTCGTCATCAGGTTCTGGATCGTGTCGGCCGCCTTCGCGGCGCTCGGCTTCGCCCTGTACTTCCAGCTTGGCTAGGGGGACCACGATGAGCGAGAAGCGCTGCGGCCGCCTGGGCCGCGTCCTCGTGCTGGGGCTGGGCAGGACCGGCGAGAGCGTCTGCCGCTACCTGTGCGGCCTGCCCTCGGGGCGCGTCGAGTCCGTCACCCTCTACGGTGGCGCCGCGAGCGCCCCCGGCGAGGCCACGCGCGCCCTCGAGGCCGCCGGCGCCCGCGTCGTCTGCGGCACCGAGGACGTCGAGGGCTCCTACGACCTGGCCGTCGCCTCGCCCGGCATCCCCATGGACTCCGACTTCTTCTGCGCCGCGGCCGCCGCGAGCGCCGAGGTCGTGGGCGAGCCCGAGTTCGCCTACCGCGAGAGCCCCGAGCGCTGGGTGGCCGTCACCGGCACCAACGGCAAGACCACGACGACCTCGCTCGTGACGCACCTCATGCGCGCGGCGGGCCTCGACGCGTGCTCCGTGGGCAACATCGGCACCATCGTCACCGACGAGGTGGCCCGCCGCCGCGACGGCGAGTGGCTCGTCGCGGAGCTCTCGAGCTTCCAGCTCGCCACCACGCGCGAGCTGCGCCCGCGCGCCGCCGTGCTCCTCAACGTCACGCCCGACCACCTCGAGTGGCACCACACCATGGAGGCCTACGCCGCCGCCAAGGAGCGCGCCTTCGCCAACATGGGCGCGGGCGACCTCGCCGTCGTCTCCGTCGACGACGACGTGCGCACCTGCGAGCTGTCCGTGACGTGCGAGCCCGCCTCCGACGACGCCGCCTTCCTGCGCGGCGACGAGCTCGTCGTGCGCCTCGCCGGCCTCGAGCGTTGCGTGGCGCGCCGCGGCGAGCTGCGCATCTTCGGCACGCACAACGCCCAGAACGCCCTGGCCGCCTGCGCCGTGGCCCTGGGCCTCGGCTGCGACCCGGACCGCGTCCGCGAGGCGCTGCTGGGCTTCTCGCCCATCGAGCACCGCATCGAGCCGTGCGGCGAGCACGCCGGCGTGCGCTTCGTCAACGACTCCAAGGCCACCAACGCCGACTCCGTCGAGAAGGCCCTCGAGGCCTTCGAGCCCGGCTCCGTCGTCGTGCTCCTGGGCGGCCACGACAAGATGTGCGACCTGTCCTCGCTCGCGGCGCGCGTCTGCGAGCGCTGTCGCGCGGCCGTGTGCTTCGGCGAGGCGGGCCCGCGCATCCACGCGGCCCTCGACGACGCCGCCGCCGGCCGCGACGCCGCGCCGCTCGTCGTCGACGCGCCCCACATGCGCGAGGCCTTCTCGGCTGCCGTGGCCCAGGCGCGCCCCGGCGACGTCGTGCTCCTCTCGCCGGCGTGCTCCTCCTTCGACGAGTTCTCCGGCATGGCCGAGCGTGGCCGCCTTTTCAAGGACCTGGTCCGCGCCCTGGGCCGGGAGGGGGAGTAGCGTGCGCCCCGCCGCCTCACGGCCGCGGGCCCAGGCGCCGCGGCCCGCGTGGCGAGACGTGCCGGCCCGCCTCATGCTGCCGCGCCTCGTGCTGCTGCTCGCCTGCGGCGGGCTGTTCGCCTTCGGCTGCGTGATGGTCTTCTCGGCGTCGTCGGCCACCGCCGCGCTCGGCGGCGACGCCGGCCCGTCGCTGGCGGGCATCGGCGACCTCGCGCTCAAGCAGCTCGCCTTCGGCGCCGTCGGCATCGCCGCGGCCGCCGGGATCGTGCACGTGGGCTACCGCTGGTTCGCCCGCAACGCGCTGCGCATCTTCTGGGTGCTGTGCGTGGCCACGCTCGTGATGGTGTTCCTGCCCGTGATCGGCCGCCGCGCCTACGGTGCCGCCCGCTGGCTCAACATCCCGCTGCTGAGCTTCCAGCCGTCCGAGTTCGCCAAGGTCGTCATCATGCTCTGCGCCGCCTCGATCTTCTCGCGGCGCTACCAGGAGGGCGACACCGACGACCGCGGCATGCTCGTCGAGCTCGCCCTCGGCGTCGTCGTGCCGCTCGTGCTCATCCTCGTCGAGCCCGACAAGGGCACCACCGGCGTCATCGCCCTGTCGCTGCTCGTGATGGGCTACGTCGCCGGCGTGCCGCGCGGCGTCATCCTCGCCATCGTGGCCGTCGCCGCCGTGGGCCTCGCGATTCTCGTCGTCTCCGACGGCTACGCGTGGCAGCGCGTCCTCACGGTGCTCAACCCCGAGAGCGACCCCATCGGCGACGGCTACCAGCTCACGCAGAGCTTCTACGCCTTCGGCTCCGGCGGCGTCACGGGCGTGGGCCTGGGCATGTCCCGCCAGAAGTACGCGTACCTGCCCATGGCCTACAACGACTTCATCCTCGCCGTCGTCGGCGAGGAGTGCGGCCTGGTGGGCGTCCTCGCGGTCCTGCTCGCGTTCCTCGCGATCGCGTTCGCGGGCCTGCGCGTGGCCATGGACGCGCCCGACCTGCTCGGCCGCTGCCTGGCCACGGGCTGCACCACGCTGCTCGTCGTGCAGTTCTTCCTCAACGCGCTCGGCGTCACCGGCGGGATGCCGCTGTCGGGCAAGACCGTGCCGTTCCTCTCGGCCGGCGGCACGTCGGTGTTCTTCAGCTTCGTCCTCGTGGGCGCCATCTACTCGGTCTCGCGCGCCTCGTCGCTGCCCGAGACCGCACACGACCGGGCGAGGAGGAGGCTTCGCGTCCAGGACGGCGCGACGTCCGGCTCGCCCGACGTCGGCGAGCCCGTCGCCCGCGGCTCTCGTGCCGCCGCGCCGGGGCGCGCGGGGCTTACCATGATCGAGGGCGGCCCCCCGCGCCGCCCGGTCCCGGGGCCGCGCCCGGCCGGGGCGCAGGGGCACCGCGACCGCCCCGAGGCCCGCGTGAGCGTCGACGCGGACGGCAGGAGAAGGATCGACCTGGGACCCAGCGCCTCGGACCGCCTGCGCGGCCGCGGCGGCTCCGGGCCCACGGTCAGGCGCTAGCGCATCGCGCGCCGGCAGACAGGAGGCACCATGGCACGCACCCTCGAGGTGGCAATCGCCGCCGGCGGCACCGCCGGCCACATCAACCCCGCCCTCGCCCTCGCCGAGGAGCTGCGCTCCCGCGGGCACCACGTCCGCTTCGTCGGGCAGACCGCCAAACTCGAGGGCCGGCTCGTCCCCGAGGCGGGCTTCGACTTCGTTCCCATCTCGGTCCGCGGATTCGACCGCTCGCGCCCCTGGACGCTCGTCACCGCTCTTGCCGCCATGCGCCGCGAGGAGCGCAGGATCGCGGCGTCTTTCTCCGCGGAGGG
>CALCDK010000130.1 GCA_937900605.1 uncultured Olsenella sp. | reverse complement strand
GCTCGTCGGCAGAACGACCCCGATTTCCACGACAGGTCACGCACAGGCAGCAGAAACTAGCCCCCCGCGCGCGAGCTATGCAGCGGAAACGCTGCGCGCGCGGGACGGCAGCGATCCGCACGGCAGGGACACGGCAGAGCTGATCGTACCCACGTCTCGGCCAGGCCACTCGCCATGGCAGCTCTGGAGGGGGCATGCGGCGCAAGGCCGTGGGGCGACATGACCTAGGGGGCTGTGCACATAATCACGCCATTTGCACGTCATATTCGCTCGCCAACCGGCTATCCGACCGATTGGCGCCTCGTTTGCCCAGCTCAGAGGCTCGCGTTTCCCCGCATCGAATCGCACACCGCGCAAGACGTGCGCAAACCGCTCGAAAAACGTCACAGCACCCCCTCCGGAACAACCCCGCCACACGCTAGAGCGTGCGCCGCGTCCCGCCTCTGCATGCACCGCATCCGCGATCCCGAACAGGGCCAGCAACCCAGATCGCGACCGATCCCGCAGCTCGCCACACGAAAAGTCCGCACGCCCGTGGCACAATGTCGCACCACGCACACACGGCGCACCGGCGCCACGCACGGCAAGGAGACCCCATGTCAGAGGCAATCCGCAAGGTCAACGTCATCGGCCACCTCAACCCGGACACCGACAGCATCTGTTCGGCGATCTCGCTGACCTACCTCAAGAACGCCATCGACGACAGCACCACCTACCAGGCGCGCCGCGCGGGCAGCGTCAGCCGCGAGACCGCCTTCGTCCTCAGGCACTTCGGCTTCGAGGAGCCCGAGCTCATCACCACCGTCACCCCGCAGGTCAAGGACACCGACATCCAGCGCCAGCCCGGCATCGATGCCGAAATGTCCCTCTTCGCCGCCTGGAACCTCATGCGCGAGTCCAAGGTCGACACCCTCTGCGTCACTGATGCCGACGACCGCCTCGAGGGCATCATCGCCGTCAAGGACATCGCCAGCGCCAACATGGACGTCTTCAACAACGGCGTCCTCGCCCAGGCCCGCACCCGCTACCGCAACCTCGTCGAGACCCTCGACGGCGAGCTGCTCCTCGGCGACCTCGACGGCGTCGTCGAGAAGGGCGACCTGCGCGTCGGCACCACGCCCGAGATGATGGAGGACGCCATCAAGCCGGGCGACGTCGTCCTGGTGACCAACCGCCTCGAGACCCAGCTCTACGCGGTCGAGCGCGGCGCCAGCTGCCTCGTCGTCTGCTGCAGCGCCGAGGTCAGCGACCAGGTCGTCGAGGCCGCCCGCGCCAACGGCTGCTCCATCGTCGCCACCCCGTACGACACCTACGCCGCCGCGCGCCTGGCCTCCATGTCCATCCCCGTGCGCGCCAAGATGCTCTCCGAGGGCATCCTCAAGGTGAGCGTCAACACCTCCATCGACGACGCCCGCAAGATCATGGCCAAGAGCCGCCACCGATTCTTCCCCGTCATCGACGAGGACGGCCGCTACGTCGGCGTCATCAGCACGCCCAACCTGCTGTCCGCAAAGAAGAAGCACGTCATCCTGGTCGACCACAACGAGCGCGGCCAGGCCGTCGAGGGCCTCGAGCAGGCCGAGATCATGGAGATCGTCGACCACCACCGCATCGGCTCCATCGAGACCTCCGGCCCCGTCTCGTTCCGCAACATGCCGGTCGGCTGCACCTGCACCATCCTCTACATGATGTACCGCGAGAACGGCGTGGAGATTCCGCGCGACATCGCCGGCCTGATGATGTCCGCCATCCTCTCCGACACGCTCGCTTTCCGCTCCCCCACCTGCACCCCGTTCGACCGCGACGCCGCCGAGGCCCTCGCGGCCATCTGCGGCGAGGACATCCCCACCTACTCCGACGCCATGTTCGAGGCCGGCGCCGACCTCACCGGCCGCACCGCAGAGGAGGTCTTCCACCAGGACTTCAAGGTGTTCAGCCGCGGCAACGTCAAGTTCGGCGTGGGCCAGGGCAGCTACATGACCGTCAACAGCCGCAAGGCCGCCGAGGCGCTCGTGGGCCCCTACTTGCCCGAGGCCGCCAAGAACGAGGAGCTCCCGCTGGTGTTCTACCTGTTCACCGACGTCAAGAGCTCCTCGAGCGAGATCCTGTGGACCGGCGAGGGCGCCGCTGACATCGTCCGCCGCGCCTTCGGCGTCGAGCCCGACGGCGACCTGGCCATGCTCCCGGGCGTCGTGAGCCGCAAGAAGCAGGTCATCCCCGCCCTCATGGCCACGCTGCAGTCCATCCAGGACGACCAGGACTAGCACCAGGCAGCCACCACGCGCGCAGCGCACGGACAGCGCCGCCCTCGGCCCCGTCGCCGGGGGCGGCGCCTCTCGTTTTCACGAGGCAGACAGGAGCCACCATGGAGGAGTCGCACTTCCTCGCCATCATCTCCCGCATGAAGTACATCGAGCGCTGGGCGCTCATGCGCAGCTCGCGCCCGGAGAACCTCTCGGAGCACTCGCTCGAGGTCGCGCTCATCGCGCACATGCTGTGCACCATCGGAAACGTCCGCCACGGCCGCCGGCTCGACGCCGACCGGGCCGCCGTCGTCGCGCTCTACCACGACGCGCCCGAGATCGTCACCGGCGACCTGCCCACGCCCGTCAAGTACCACGACGAGCAGATCCGCGACGCCTACCGCGCGGTCGAGCAGGCCGCCGAGCGGCGCCTGCTCGACACCCTCCCCGACGACCTTCGCGACGTCTACCAGAAAGTCTTCTGGGTCGGCGAGAACCCCGACGAGTCCGAGCTGCTGCTGCGCCGCATGGTGAAGGCCGCCGACAAGGTCTCGGCGCTCATCAAGTGCGTCGAGGAGTCGCGCGCCGGCAACACGGAGTTCCAGAGCGCCGAGGCGAGCTGCCGCGAGGCCGTCGACGAGATGGCCACCGAGCTTCCCGAGGTCCGCGACTTCGTACGCGAGTTCCTCCCCTCGTACGGCTCGACGCTCGACCAGCTCCTGTAGCGCCGCGGCCCGGTGCGCCGCCGGGCTCGCCTCGCGCCCGAACCCCCGGTGCACAGCGCCCCTCTCGCCCCAGCCGACCACGGCCCGGCGTGCCGCCGGGCTCGGCTAGAATGCCAACCGCACGACAGCTTCCAGCAGAAACGGATCGCCATGCACGGAATGCACGCCCGCCTCCCCAAGAACTTCGTCCTCGAGGAGCGAATCGAGCGCTATCGGCACGCCATCGAGGCGGACCCGCGTCACTGGCGCGGCCGCTGGGCGCAGGCGTGCGCGCCGGCCGGCTCGGCGCCGTTCCGGGAGGTGCGCCTCGACCTGGGGTGCGGCAAGGGGCAGTTCAGCTGCGCCTCGGCCCGCCTCGAGCCCGACGTCCTGTTCGTCGCGATGGACTCCGAGCCGGTCTGCGTCGCGTACGCCGCGCAGCTCGTCTGCGAGTCCGGGCTCGGCAACGTGGTCGTGGTCCCCGGAGACGGCATGCGCGTGCGCGAGTACTTCTCGCCGGGAGAGCTGTCGCGCGTCCACCTCAACTTCCCGACGCCGTTCCCGCGCAAGCGCGAGGCGCACCGCCGCATGGCGTGCATGGAGCGCCTCATGGACTTCCGCGGCGTGCTCGCGGACGACGGCGAGGTCTGCCTGCGGACCGACAGCCAGCCGCTCTTCGACTTCATGCTGACGCAGGTCCCGCTTGCGGGCTACGAGCTCGCGTGGCAGACGCGGGACTTCCGCGCGCAGTTCCCCGACGAGCCCGACAGCGAGTACGAGGCCCGCCTCTCGGCACAGGGCGCGAGCGTCTACGCGCT
>CALCDK010000129.1 GCA_937900605.1 uncultured Olsenella sp. | reverse complement strand
CATGTGCGCGAAGTCGTCGTCGACGAGCACGATCTCCGAGACGTTGCGCGCGGCGGCCGAGCCCGAGGACATGGACACCGAGCAGTCGGCCTCGCGAAGGGCGAGCACGTCGTTGACGCCGTCCCCGGTCATGGCGACGGTACGCCCGCGGCGGTGCAGCGCCACGACCAGGTCGCGCTTCTGCTGCGGGGTGACGCGACCGAAGACGCGGGCGCGGTCGACCGCCTCGTCGAGCTCCTCGGGCGTGCGCAGGGTCGAGGCGTCCACGTAGCGGTCGGCGTCGGGCACGCCCACGCGCCCGGCGATGGCCGAGACGGTGCGCGGATCGTCGCCCGAGATGACGCGCAGCTCGACGCCCTGCTCGCGGAAGTACGCCATGGTCTGCGCCGCGGTGGGCCTGATCTGGTCGCGGATCGCGACGCAGCCCAGCAGCTCGACGGGGCCGAGGAGGGCGTCGCCCTCGCCGAAGCCCGCCGCGCGGCCCACCACGAGCATGCGCACGGTCCGGTCCAGGCCTCGGCACAGCGCGTCGGCGGCGCGCGCACCGGCCTCGTCCAGGACGAACCCGGCGGCGCCCATGACGAGGGCCTCCCCCGCGCCCGTGACGCAGCCGGAGTACTTGCGCGCGGAGCTGAAGGGCACCGAGCGCGCCACGTCCGGGGCGTCAGCGCCCCTCTCGCCCACGTAGGCGAGAAGCGCGCGGCCGGTCTCGTTGGCGTCGCGCTCGTTGGCCCGGGCGACGGCCGACGCGGCGCGCAGCAGCTCGGCCTCGTCGTGGCCGGGTGCGCAGACGAGGCCGCAGACCTCCATGTGCCCGGTGGTGATGGTGCCGGTCTTGTCGAGGCACAGCGTGTCCACGCGGGCGAGCGTCTCGACGCAGTAGGACTGCTGCACCAGGACGCTGCGGCGGGCGAGGCGCACCGTGGCGATGGCGAGCACCGACGAGGTGAGCAGCACGAGGCCCTGCGGGATCATGCCGAGGACCGCAGCGACGGAGGTGAGGATGGCGTCCTGGACGCTGCCGCCGTCCATGAGCACCGAGCGCAGGAACAGGCCCAGGCCCAGCGGCACGAGGGCGATGGTGCCCAGGCGGATGATGGCGCGCAGCGTGGAGAGGATCTCGGAGGTGACGGGCTTGACGTACTTGGCCTCGGCGCTGATGCGCGCGGCGTAGCCCTCGGCGCCCACGCGCGTGACGCGGGCGAGCAGGCTGCCGCTCACGACGAAGCTGCCCGAGAGCAGCTCGTCGCCCGGGCGCTTCTCGACAGGGCACGACTCGCCCGTGA
>CALCDK010000128.1 GCA_937900605.1 uncultured Olsenella sp. | reverse complement strand
TACTTCGCCTCCGACGTCGCCTACCACTGGAACAAGTTCCAGCGCGTCGACCACGTCATCGACATCTGGGGCGCCGACCACCACGGCTACATCCAGCGCGTGCGCTCCGCGTGCCAGGCGCTGGGCTACCCCGACCAGTTCGAGGTCCTTCTCGGCCAGCTCGTCAACCTGCTGCGCGACGGCGTCCCGGTGCGCATGTCCAAGCGCAAGGGAACCATGGTCACCTTCGACGAGCTCCTGCACGAGGTCGGCGCCGACGCCACCCGCTACACCCTCGTCTCCAAGTCGAGCAACCAGATGATCGACTTCGACATCGAGCGTGCCAAGAAGCAGGACAACACTAACCCGGTCTACTACGTGCAGTACGCGCACGCCCGCATCTGCTCCATCCTGCGCCGCGGCGCCGACGTCACCCTCGAGCAGGCCCAGGAGCTGGGCATGGACGAAGTCGCCTCCCGCGCCGTCGGCCCCGAGTACGACCTCGGCCTGCTCGTCGAGCCCTCCGAGGCCGCACTGGCCCGCAAGCTCGCGGAGTTCCCCGGCCTCGTCGAGAGCTGCGCTCGCGACCGCGCCCCGTTCCGCCTCACGCACTACGCCGAGGAGCTCGCCGGCGAGTTCCACTCGTTCTACGCCGCCTGCCAGGTCCTTCCCGGCAACGGCAGGCCCCTGGACGAGCAGCTCTCCCACGCGCGCCTCGCCGCGGTCGACGCGACGCGCCGCGTGCTCGCGCTCACGCTCGAGCTTGTCGGCGTCAGCGCCCCGCAGAGCATGTAGCGCCGGCCCGGCCGAACCGCGACGCCAGACCAGGTGCCCGTCCCACACCCGGGGCGGGCGCCTTCTCGTTGCGCGGAGGAGCGGCGGCTTGGGACGCGCGGTGGGGGCGCGGGGGCCGGCGGCTTGGGACGCGCGGTGGGGGCGCGGGTTCGCGGGGGCCGGCACGGGAGCGGGGGAACTGGCGTGGGCCGCGTGGGCGCGGCCGTCGGCACGGGAGCGGACGCGACCGCACGGCGCAATCGCACGGCGACGAGGCCCCCCGACCGCGCCCGTCTCTGATATAGTAAAGTTTGTTAATTATTTGCACAGACATGCGGCCAGTCGAGGGTCGGGAGGGCCTATGGATATCAAGGAGTACATGTCCGTCAGGCGGGCATACAACATCGTCCGACAGGTCGTCCCCGCGTCCGAGCGCCTCACCTTCGAGGAGTTCTCCATCCTGTGCCACCTGTCCCTCGCCGACGAGCCCCAGTGCACCTCGGCCATCGCCGAGTACCAAGGCGCGCTCAGGCCCACCATGACGCACCGCACCAACCACCTGTGCGAGCTCGGCCTCATCGTGAGGTCCGAGGGCGTCAGGGACCGTCGCAACATCATCTGCTCGCTCTCCTCGGCCGGCGAGGACTACATGCACCACCTGTGCGCCAGGACCCGCATGCAGATCTCGAGCGGCCGGTCCCTCTCGCGCACCTCCCCCGAGCGCATCTGCAAGTACGTCGACGCCATGGGCTCGATCTTCTGCCAGTCCTCCGACCTGGTGCTCCTCTCGCTCTCGCTGACCGAGGGCAGCCAGTCCATCACGCAGCTCGTCGACGCCCTCGGCCTGCTGCAGCCCACCGTCTCGATGTCCGTGGCGACGCTGTGCCAGGAGGGCCTCGCCGTTCGCGTCCGCGAGGCGTGCGCCGCCCACAACGCCCACGTCACCCTCACCGACGAGGGCCGCGAGGCCGCCCGCGGCATCAGGGAGGACATCGAGGCGCTCGTGGTGAGGCGCACCCGCCGCGCCAAGGTCATGGCGCGCGGGGCCTAGCCCGCAGCGCCCGCGTCGTGTCGGTTTCGCGCCGACCTCGCACGCGGGCCGTGACACGTGCTACCATCGGGACGGCCGAGAGACGCACGGCGCCTCGGCTGCCTTCTTCTGTATGCGAGCAGAGTCTCGCCCCTTCGCCGCACAACCTCACCGTCGCCTTCCGCGCGACTCGTCTTCCCGCGGCGTTCGCTTCCATAGAGAGGTCGTTTCAGATGACGGATGACGTCACCATCCCGTCCGGTCCCGCCGCCGACGAGGCCCGTCCCGCCTCCGGCGACGCCCCCGCGCGCCCGCGCCGCACCCGCCCCAGGGCCGCGGTCAAGCCCGCCCCGACGCCCGAGCCCGGC
>CALCDK010000127.1 GCA_937900605.1 uncultured Olsenella sp. | reverse complement strand
CGAGGCCCTCGGCGCTCCGGTGCCCACCTTCGCGCACATCTCCATGATCCTGGGCGCGGACGGCAAGAAGCTCTCCAAGCGCCACGGCGCCACCAACGTCGAGGAGTACCGCGACGCCGGCTACCTGTCCGACGCCTTCGTCAACTACCTGGCGCTGCTCGGCTGGTCGCTCGACGGCGAGACCACCATCGTCCCCCGCGACGTCCTGGCCTCGAGCTTCTCGCTGGACCACGTCTCCAAGAACCCGGCGACCTTCGACCCCAAGAAGCTCGACTGGATGAACGCCGAGTACATCAACCGCATGGGCGACGCCGAGTTCGCCGACAAGATCATGCTGCCCGAGCTCGGGCGCGCGGGCCTCGTGGGCGCCGGCGACGAGTTCGACGAGGCCTGGGTCGACGCGCTGGCGGCCATCGTGAGGCCGCGCACCAAGATGCCGGCCGACGCCGCCCGCGTGGCCGCCCCCGTCTTCGCCACCGCCGAGGACCTCGAGTACGACGAGAGGTCCGTGGCCAAGGGCCTCGCCAAGGAGGGCATGGGCGCCGTGCTCGACGCCGCCCGCGAGGCGCTGGCCGCCATCGGCGAGGACGAGTGGTCCCCGCAGGCCATCGACGCCGCGCTCGAGGAGCTGCCCGAGCGCCTCGACGTCAAGAAGCGCCTGGTCTTCGGTGCCGTGCGCGTCGCCGAGTGCGGCAACATGGTCTCCCCCCCGCTCGGCGAGAGCATGGCGCTGATCGGCCGCGAGGACTGCCTCGCGCGCATCGACCGCGCGCGTCCCATGGCCCTCTAGCGAGAGGGGCGCACGGCGTCGCCCGCGGGCACGCCGCACATGAGGTCGGACCCCGGGGGCCCGGACGGCACGCGCCGCCCGGGCCCCTCCTCGTGCGCGGGGCGGAACGACGCGGACGGGACGCGGCGCGTCTCGCCAGGCGATGGCACACGGCCCCTCTCGCCGCGCGGAGACTCGGGACGGGGCGGGCGCGCACCTCTCGCCGTGCGGGCAAAGCGCTATCCTTGTCAGGTTAGAGCGCGGCCCGCCGGGCCGCCCGTCGACGGGAGCCGCCATGACCACACGACCGCAGACCCTGGCAAGCACCTCCGCGTTCGAGGTCCTCGGCCCCATCATGGTGGGCCCGTCCTCGTCGCACACCGCCGGCGCCCTCAGGTGCGCCCGCGTCGCCGCCTCGCTGCTCGAGGGCGACGTCACGAGCGTGCGCTTCACGCTCTGGAACTCCTTCTCGCACACCTACCGCGGCCACGGGACCGACCGCGCCCTCGTCGCGGGCATCCTGGGCCTCGACACGGACGACGAGCGCATCCGCGACGCCTTCGCGCTCGCCGACGAGCGCGGCCTCGAGTACGGCTTCGACGAGGCCGGCGACGACTCCGCGCTGCACCCCAACACCGTCGACATCGACATGGCCGGCTCGGACGGCACGCGCTGCGTCGTGCGCGGCGAGTCACTCGGCGGCGGCAGGATGCGCGTGAGCCGCATCAACGACATCGACGTCGACATCACCGGCGCCTACTCCACCCTGTTCGTCTCGCACCGCGACGTGCCCGGCGCCCTCGCGTCGCTCACGGGGCTGCTCGCCCACGAGCAGGTCAACATCGCCTTCTGCCGCACGTACCGCACCGAGCAGGGCGGGCGCGCCTACACCGTCTTCGAGACGGACGCCATCCCCTGCGCCGACGCGCTCCTCGCCGTCCGGGCGCTTCCGTGCGTGCTGTCGGCCACGCTCATCAGCGTGCCGGGATCCGCGGGCGCCACGACCCCGGGCCTGAGCGTGCGCGACCTCTTCGACGACGGCGCACAGCTGCTCGCAGCCTGCGACGAGCTGGGCCGCAGCATCGGCGGCGTCATGCGCCTGCGCGAGGAGCGCCTCACGGGCGAGCGCGCCGCGTGCGCCCAGATGCTGCGCGTGCTGCGCATCATGCAGGAGGAGACCTCCGAGCCGCTGCGCGACCCGCAGCGCTCCCTCGGCGGCTTCCTGGGCGGAGAGGCACGCGACGTGGCGCGGGGCGGCCAGGGACGGCTGGGCGAGTGCCTCATGGGCGCCGTGCAGACCGACGCCGTCGCGCGGGCCATGGCGGTCCTCGAGCGCAGCGCCTCGATGGGCGTCATCGTCGCCGCGCCCACCGCGGGCTCTGCGGGCGTCGTGCCCGGCTGCGTGCTGGCCGTGGCCGACCACCTGGGCAGCGACGACGAGGAGGTCTGCGACGCGCTCTTCGCCGCGGCGGCCGTCGGCCTGGACATCCAGACCCACGCGTGCGTGGCGGGCGCCGAGGGCGGCTGCCAGGCCGAGGTGGGCAGCGCGTCGGCCATGGCCGCGGCGGCGGTGGTCCAGCTCATGGGCGGCACGCCCGAGTGCGCGCTGCACGCCAGCTCGATCGCCATCGGCAACCTGCTGGGGCTCGTGTGCGACCCGGTCGGCGGCCTTGTGGAGGTGCCCTGCCAGGCGAGAAACGCCATCGGCGTCGCCAACGCCTTCTCCGCGGCACAGCTCGCGCTGTCCGGCGTGACGTCGCTCGTGCCCTTCGACGAGGCCGTCCAGGCCCTGTCCGAGGTCGGCCACGCCCTCCCCGACTCGCTGCGCGAGACGGCCAAGGGCGGCCTGGCCGCGTCGCCCACGGCGCGGGCCGCGTGCGCGCGCTGCGCCGGATGCCAGTAGGCCTGCGAGGGCAAGGGGGCTGCGGGCCGGCACCGGCCGGCTGGACGACGCGACCACATGGGGGCGGGGGCGAGACGGGGTGGCCCCCGGTCGTCGTCCCCGCCCCCTCCCCGTGGCGTGCCCGATGCGGGCAGCGGACCGCCGCTCCCACGACACGTCGGCACAGCAAAAGACCCCCGAACTCACATCCGGGGGTCTGAACGTTTGGTAGCCCGTACCAGATTCGAACTGGTGATCTCCGCCTTGAGAGGGCGGCGT
>CALCDK010000126.1 GCA_937900605.1 uncultured Olsenella sp. | reverse complement strand
GCTTGCGGATGATGGCCTGGCGCTTGGACATCTTGGTGACGCCCATGGACAAGACGATCGTGACGACGGCGACGAGGCCCTCGGGGATGGCGGCGACGGCCAGGGAGACCGCGACCATGAACGTGTCGAGGATCATCTTGGGCTCGGAGACCATGGCGGAGCCGTGGCGCACGATGTCGACCGCGAAGATAACCACGCAGATGGCGATGACCATGACGGTCAGGATCTTGGAGAGCTGGGCCAGCTTGACCTGCAGCGGCGTGAGCTCCTTCTTGGCGGTGGCCAGGGCGTCGGCGATCTTGCCCATCTCGGTGTCCATGCCGGTGCCGCAGACGACGGCGCGCCCGCGGCCGTAGACGACCGTGGAACCCATGTAGCACATGTTCTTGCGGTCGCCCAGGGGGACGTCGTCGGTGCCCTCGGCCAGGGAGATGGCGTCGGCGTGCTTCTCGACGGGGACGGACTCGCCGGTGAGGGCGGCCTCCTCGATCTTGAGCGACGCGCTCTCGAGGACGCGGCAGTCGGCCGGGACGGAGTCGCCGGCCTCGAGCACGACCACGTCGCCGGGGACGAGCTCGGAGGACGGGAGGTGGACCAGCCTGCCGTCGCGCACGACCTTGGACTGGGCGGCGCTCATCTCCTGCAGCGCGGCGAGCGCCTGCTCGGACTTGGCCTCCTGGACCACGCCGAGCACGGAGTTGATGATGACGACGATGAGGATGATGACGACGTCGGCGATGTCGGCCTCGCCCTGCACGGCGCCGGAGATCGCGGAGATGACCGCCGCGACGAGCAGCATGATGACCATGGGGTCGGCCATCTGCTCGAAGAAGCGCTTCCACAGCGGGGTCTTCTGCTCCTCGTCGAGCTTGTTGGGCCCGTGCTCGGCGAGGCGCCTCTCGGCGGACGCGGCGCTCAGGCCCTGCTGCTCGTCGGAGCCGAGCTCCTGCAGCACGTCCTCTCTTGACGCTAGGTACTGTCTCAAGTCTTCCCTCCTGGGATCGGGCGCCCAGCAGATTGATGCCCGATCATAATTCCCCAGGAGAGGGGCAAGGGCCCATCAAGGCTGCCGTGCCAGGCGCGGCCAAAAAGAACTCCTACATCCTACCCCATGGGGCGGCGCCGAATCCCTGCCACGGCGAAACCACGGGGCCCTCCCATGACGTCTCGTCGGGTAAAACGATTACGCCCATATCACAGTGTTGCCCCCGATGTGCGCTAAACTAGGCGAGCGGACCAATCCGTCCCACAGGCGTCCCGCTGCGCGGGGAAAGGAACTCACGATGAAGATCTTGTTCTACGGCACGGCAAGCTACGACCGCGACTCCTTCACCAAGGAGCTCAAGAGCTATCCCGACGTGAAGATCGACTTCATCGAGACGAACCTCACGCCCATGACGGCCGCCCTGGCGCGCGGTTACGACGCCGTCTGCGCCTTCGTCAACGCCGACGCCGGCGCCATGACGCTCGAGATCCTGGCCGGCTTCGGCGTCAAGCTGCTGCTGATGCGCTGCGCCGGCTTCGACGCCGTCAACGTCGCCGTGGCCAAGGACCTGGGCATGACCGTCACACGCGTCCCGGCATACTCCCCCGAGGCGATCGCCGAGCACGCCATGGGCCTGGCCCTGGCCGCCAACCGCCGCATCTGCAAGGGCTACAACCGCGTCCGCGAGAACGACTTCTGCCTCGAGGGCCTCGTCGGCGACACGCTGCACGGCAAGGTCGCCGGCATCGTGGGCACCGGCCGCATCGGCGCCGCGCTGTGCCGCATCTGCAAGGGCTTCGGCATGACCGTCCTCGGCTCCGACCTGTACCCCAACCAGTCCCTCGTCGAGCAGGGCATCGTGGACGAGTACGTCGACTACGACGAGCTCTACCGCCGCTCCGACCTCATCTCGCTGCACGCCTTCCTCAACGAGGAGAGCCGCCACATGATCAACGACGAGTCCATCTCCAAGATGAAGGACGGCGTCATCTTCATCAACACCGGCCGCGGCGGCCTCGTGGACACCCAGGCGCTCATCCGCGGCATCCTGTCGGGCAAGATCGGCGCCGCCGGCCTCGACGTCTACGACGAGGAGGGCCCCAACGTCTACCAGGACCGCGCCGGCGAGGTCATCGACTCCGTCACCGCGCGCCTGTGCTCCTTCCCCAACGTTGTCGTCACCAGCCACCAGGCCTTCTTCACCCACGAGGCCCTCGGCGAGATCGCCCGCGTCACCCTGGACAACGCGACCGCCTATGCCAATGGCACGGATTTCGTTGACAGGAGCGTCGTCTGCTAGAAGCCGGCGCCGCGACACACTAAACTGTTCCTAGTTTCGAGCGAATCGGTTTCCCAATTCCCTCCGACAGAGAGAAGGTCATTGATGGCATTCAGAAAGAAGACCAAGATCGTCTGCACCATGGGCCCGGCCACCGAGGACGAGGAGGTCCTGCGCCAGCTCATCCTGCACGGCATGAACGTCGCCCGCTTCAACTTCTCCCACGGCTCCCACGAGTACCACCGCACCATGATCGAGAAGGTCCGCTCCCTGTCCGACGAGCTGGGCATCCCCGTGGCCATCCTGCTCGACACCAAGGGCCCCGAGGTCCGCACCGGCGTCCTGGCCGACGGCAAGAAGGTCACCCTCGAGACCGGCAAGACCTGCGTCGTCACCACCGACGACGACGTCATCGGCACCGCCGAGCGCTTCTCGCTGGACTACAAGAACCTCCCGAGCGAGGTCGAGAAGGGCTCTGTCATCCTGATCGACGACGGCCTCATCGGCCTCGAGGTCGACCACGTCGAGGGCAACGACATGCACTGCGTGATCACCAACGGCGGCGAGCTGGGCGAGCACAAGGGCGTCAACGTCCCCAACGTCAACATCGGCTTGCCCTCCGTCACCGCCCAGGACCGCGCCGACATCATGTTCGGCTGCGAGCTCGGCATCGACGCCATCGCCGCGTCCTTCATCCGCGACGGCGAGGCCGTCGAGGAGATCCGCAAGATCTGCCTGGAGATGGGCAGCCCCAACGTCCAGATCTTCCCGAAGATCGAGAGCTACCTGGGCGTCAAGAACTTCGACGAGATCCTGCACGCCGCCGACGGCATCATGGTCGCCCGTGGCGACCTGGGCGTCGAGGTCCCTGCGGCTCAGGTCCCGCACATCCAGAAGACCATCATCAAGAAGTGCGCCGAGCACTACAAGCCGGTCATCACCGCCACCCAGATGCTCGACTCCATGCAGCGCAACCCGCGCCCGACCCGTGCCGAGATCACCGACGTCGCCAACGCCGTCTACGACGGCACCGACTGCGTGATGCTCTCCGGCGAGACCGCTGCTGGCAAGTACCCCGTCGAGGCCGTGCGCACCATGTCCGAGATTTGCAAGGAGACCGAGAAGTACCTCACCAGCAAGGGCGAGTACTTCGACCGCGGCGGCGTCCGCAACGTCAACGGCGCCACCGGCTTCGCCGCCGTCGAGATGGCCAACCGCGTCGACGCCAGGTGCATCCTGGTGCCGACCCACTCCGGCCGCTCCGCGCGCCTGATCTCCAAGTTCCGTCCCTCCATGCCGCTGTACGCCATGTCGCCCAGCGACGAGAGCATCCGTCGCACCTGCTTCTACTGGGGCGTCTACGCCTTCCGCACCAGCGAGCAGGGCACCCTCTCCAACACCCTCTACAACGCGCTGACCGTCGCCAAGGACGCGGGCGTCGTCGAGTCCGGCGACTGCGTCGTCATCACCGCCGGCGACCCGCAGACCTCTCCGCGCCTGGGTGACTACACCACCTCCACCAACATGGCCATGATCGCCCAGGTCCAGTAGCCTCGGCCCTCTCGCCACGCGCACCACGTCGGACGCCCGTCTCCCCCACCGGAGGCGGGCGTCCTTTTGCGTGCGGGGCGTCCTTTTGCGTGCGGGGCGGGCGTCCCTTCACGTGGCCCAAACCAGCCGCCGGTCCCCCGGTCGGTTGAGGGCGCGGCCGAGAAGGGCCATGATGGGTGTCATCTGGAAGCAAGCGAGAGGAGACAGACATGGGCAAGCTCGACGGCAAGGTCGCCATCGTCACGGGGGCCTCGAAGGGCATCGGCAGCGGCATCGCGCGCGTCTTCGCGCGCCACGGCGCCAAGGTGGTGCTCGCGGCCCGCGGTGAGGCGGTCATGGACCTCGCCGAGCAGATCCGCGCCGAGGGCCACGAGGCCATCGGCGTCACGTGCGACGTGAGCGACCACGCGGACTGCGAGCGCCTCGCGCAGGCGGCACTCGACGCCTACGGCCGCATCGACGTGCTCGACTGCAACGCGGGCATCTGCGTGCTGGGCGACTTCCTCGAGGCCGACGACTCCTGGCGCGACTCCCACATCGACGTGAACGTCAAGGGCGTCTGGAACGCCTGCCAGGCCGTGGCGCCCCACATCATCGCCCAGGGCGGCGGCTCCATCGTGATCACGAGCTCCGTGACCGGCGACCTCGTCGCCGACCCGGGCGAGGTGGCCTACGCCACCACCAAGGCCGCGCTCGTCGGCTTCACCAAGGCGCTCGCCCGCGAGTTCGCCGACAGGCACGTGCGCGTCAACTGCATCTGCCCGGGCTACATCCGCACCCCGCTCGTGGACGGCATGGCCCAGCAGTCCGACCCGGACGACCCCGAGCGCGCCATCGCAGCCATCGCGTCGGCCGTGCCGCTGGGCCGCCTGGGCACGCCCGAGGAGTGCGGCGAGCTCTGCGCGTTCCTCGCGTCCGACGAGTCGAGCTACCTCACCGGCACGCAGATCGTGATCGACGGCGGCTCCACGCTGCCCGAGACGTCCTCGATGGGCCAGTAGCGCCCGCGACCGGGGAACAGCGAACAAGAAGGAGGGCGCGCTCCCGACACCGTCGTCGGGCGCGCGCCCTCCTCGTGTCAGGCGACTGGGTGCGGGCTGGGTGCACGCTGGCCGCGGGCCGGGCGCGGACGGCGCGCGCGCCATGGGCGCGGGCCGGCGCGCGGGCGGAAGCCGGGGCGCCTCTCGCCGGCCGGGGCGTCGCGCGCAGGGGCTACCGCGACGTCGCGCGGGCCAGCAGGCGCTCGGCCACGGCCTGGTGGGCGCGCTCCCGCGCCTCCGAGAAGAACGCGTCCGTGAGCAGGGCGTAGCTCGGCTCGCCGTCCACGTGCTCGCGGCGGTTCTCGCGGACGATGCCCCTCTCGACGTCGACGGCGGCGCGGACGTCAGGGGCCTCGACGCGGTACTGCGGGAAGGCGGCGCACTGGGCGAGAAGCGCCTCGTCGACGCGCGGCTGCATGGAGATGTCGAGCGTGCGGCCGAAGAGGGCGAAGTCGGCCTGCTTGCGCTCGCGCGCAGTCTCGCCGGGACGCATGCGCACGTTGCGCAGGAAGGCGCGTGTGCAGGCGTTGTAGACGTGGTCGCAGGCGAGGTGGGCCCAGGCGCCCAGGACGACGTCGGTCACGTCGTCGCGGCCCTCGACGTACAGGCCCCAGAAGAGGTCGTGGTCGGGCAGCGGGATGTGCCCGGGACTGGCGAGGTGCGTCTGAGTGTAGTCGATGAGGCGCGTCGTGCCGGGGACCATGTAGCCAACGTAGACGTCGGGCAGCAGGTTGCCGAAGAGGAAGGCGTTGGGGTCGGCGACGCCGATGGCGTCGGCCCCGAGCTCGCGAAGGAGCCGCTCGGCGTGCGCGGTATGGATGTTCCAGCTAGGCATGAGCCAACTCTATCACCCGCGGGCCGCCGGGGGGGGACGAGAAGGCCCCGCCGCGCCTGCGACGGGGCCCGGAAGGGATGCGGCGGGAAGCGCGTCCCGCCGCAGGCGCAGCCTGGCTGAAGGCTATCGCTCGTACACGGTTCGGCCACCGACCATGGTGCGGACGACCTCGTACTCGTCGTCGAGGATAACGAGGTCGGCGCAGTTGCCCACGGCAATGGCGCCCTTGTCGGCCCAGCCGAGGAGCCTGGCCGGATTCTGGGTCATGGGCCTGCAGGCGAGCTCGACCGGAGCGCCGGTGAACCTCATGAGGTTGCGCAGGGCGCAGGCCTCGGTGAGCGTGGAGCCGGCGCGGACGCCGTTGGACGCGAGCTTGGCGTCGCCGTCCTCGACCACGACGTCGTTGACGCCGAGCTTGTACTTGCCGTCGGGCAGGCCCGCGGCCATGATCGAGTCCGTGACCGCCAGGATGCGGTCCCAGCCCTTGGCCTTGACGTACAGGCGGACGGTCCCAGGGTGCAGGTGACGGCCGTCGCAGATCGTCTCGGCGTACACGTCGCTCTCCAGGGCGACGCCGAAGATCGCGGGGTCGTGCTGGTGGAACAGGCGCATGGCGTTGCCGACGTGCGTGGCGGCCTTGGCGCCGGCGCGCACGCACTCCCAGGACAGGTCGTAACCGGCACCGCTGTGGCCGATGGCGCAGGTGATGCCCATGGCCTCGAGCTGCGGGATGAGCTCGGGGACGCCGGGGACCTCTGGCGCCAGCGTGGTGTACAGCACGTGGCCGCCGGCGGCCTCCTGGTAGCGACGAAAGAGCTCGGGGTCCGCCTGGTGCATGAGCAGGTCCTCGGGCATGGCGCCCTTGTACTCGCTGGACAGGCACGGGCCCTCCAGGTGGATGCCGAGAAGCGCCGCACCGTCGTACGGGCCGCCCTCGATGACCTTGCGGGCCTCGGCGATGGCGGCAAGCGTCTGCTCCGGGGTGTCGGTCAGGATCGAGCACAGCCAGCCCGTGACGCCCTGGCTCGCGAAGAAGCGGCCGATGCGGCGCAGGCCCTCCTCGTCGGCGGCGTTGACGTCGACGCCGGCGGCGCCGTGCGTGTGAACGTCCATGAAGCCGGGCAGGACGATGCGCCCGGAGGCGTCGAGGACGGGAAGGCCCTCGTGGTTGTCGTACTCGCTCGAGGTCGACGCGATTCGGCCGTCGACGACCTTGACGTTGACGCGGGCGAGCTCGCCGTCGACGAGCACGCGCGCGCCGGTGATGTAGCAGGAACGCTCCATGATGCTGTGCCCCCTTGTCTAGTAGGCCCTGCCGGCCGCAACGTCGTTGACGTAGATGCGGGCGTCGGGGTGGCCCTGGACGAGGGTCGCGGGGAAGCCCGCCGTGGGCTCGCCGTACGCGGCACGGCGCACGACGGCACGGTGCCAGTCGCGGAAGACGCCGAGACGCACCTTGCGCGCGCCGAGGATCTGGCGCATGCCGATGGTGACGCAGCGGTGCGGCATGTCCTCGAGGGCGCCGCCGAGGTCGCCGACGCAGTTGGTGGCGCGGGTCTCCGGGTGGATGTCGAGCTTGCGGGTGTCGAGGTCGGCGAACTCCTCGCAGCTCATGGACGCGTCGGGCTCGTTGAAGGCGAGGTGGCCGGTGATGCCGATGCCGCCGAAGCAGATGTCGACGCCGCCGAGCTCGTCGATGAGGCGGCCGACGCGCTCCGGGTCCTTGGGGTCGGGGAAGACGCGCTGCTCGACGGGCATGAGCAGCTCGGGGTCGATCTTGCCGTAGACCTCGCGGTTCATGAAGCCGCGGAAGGACAGCGGGTCGGACTCGTCGATCCACTCGTCGTTGTCGTCGAGGTACTCGTCCATGTTGAAGAACCAGCAGTCCTTGAGGGACAGGCGCTCCTCGTTGACCAGGCGGACGAAGATGGGATACTGGCCGACAGGGCCGACGGGGCAGATGAAGACGGTCTTCTCGCCGCGCTCGTTGTGGGCGCGAATCTCGTCGACCATCTCGCGGGCCATCTCGTAGAAGACCTCGCCGGAGCTGCCGAGCTTGAGCAGCGGGACCTTGGCGTCGCGTCCGAGGTCCTCGGCGGAGATGTGGTAGTACTCCATGGGTTTGCTCCCTTCCTCATGTGCCACGGCCCCTCCCGCAAGAGGACACTCATCCTGCGAAAGGGGCCATGGCGGCCAGCCTGCTCAGGCTGGGATGCGATTCAAGCTGTCGTGCGCGTGCTACTTGATCTTCTCGTAGAGCTCGGCGCCCTTCTGCATGGCGTCGAAGTCGATGTAGTCGTCCAGCGGGACCTCGCCCTCGACCTTGCCGCCGTCGACGAAGACCTTCTGCTGGGCCTGGTAGTAGCCGCGGATGGTGTCGATGTCGCCGATGCACTTGGCGGCACCCTCCCAGTCGCCCTCGCCCACGGACTCGAGCATGGTCTCCTCGGGGAGCTCCAGCTTGCTGGCGAGCATCTTGGCGACCTCGTCGATGTTGGCGGCACGGTAGACCTGGGCCTTGTCGATGGCCGCGCAGAAGCGCGCGAGGATGTCGGCGTTGGCCTCGGCGTACTCGGGCAGGCAGATGAAGGAGCCGGGGAAGGCGACCTTGTCGGAGTAGTCGGTGTTGGTGCCGAGAACCAGGTAGTCGTCACCGAGCTGCTTCTTGAGAGCGACGGTGTTGGGCGACCAGGTAGCGGCGGCGTCGATGGCGCCGGAGGTGAGGGCGGTCGTCATGCCGGCGACGTCCATCTCGACGGCGTTGATGTCGTCCATGGTCAGGCCAGCGCCCTCGAGGACGTACTGGAGGATGATCTCGGACGAGGTGCCTGCGGCCAGGCCGACCTGCTTGCCCTTGAGGTCGGCGGCGGTGTTGATGCCCCTGGCCTTGTTGGCGACGACGGCGTCGGCCTTGGAGAGCTGGTCGAACGCGAAGATCGTGGCCTGGCCCTGGATGCACAGGGAGTGGGCGCCGTGGCCGATCTGGGCGATGTCGATCTTGCCGGACTGCATAGCGGTGATCTCGGCCGGGCCCTTCTGGAACTGCTGGGGCTCGACGGTGATGCCGACCTCGGCGAAGTAGCCCTGCTCCATGGCGGTGAACAGCGAGGAGGCGGAGCCGAGGTTGGGCATGTAGGCGACGCGGAGGGTGACGGGCTCGTACTCGCTGCTCGCCGGCTTGTCGGCCGGCTTGTCACCGGACTCGCCGCTGCAGCCCGCCAGGGCCAGGCCGGCGGTGGCGACGGAGGCGGCACCGAAGAGCTTGAGGAACGAGCGGCGGGAAAGCTGGTCCATGATGTTCTCCAATCAGATCTGACGTGGGGGAGGCCCGCAGGCCTCCCCCTACTGACACGCGCTCTGGGCGCGTTACTTCCTGACGGACAGGTACTCCTGGTAGACCTGGCCCCAGATGTGGTTCTTCAGCTCGAGGAACTCAGGGGTCATCTTGGTCTTCTGGTCGCGCGGGTACGGGATGTCGATGTCGACGATGTCCTTGACGCGGCCGGGACGGGCGCACATGATCACGACGCGCTGGGCGAGGATGATGGCCTCCTCGACGTCGTGCGTGATGAAGAAACACGTCTTCTGCTCGCGCTCCCAGGTGAGCAGCAGCTCCTGCTGGAGCTGGGTGCGGGTCTGCGCGTCGAGGGCGCCGAAGGGCTCGTCCATGAGCAGGACCTTGGGGTTGACCGCGTAGGCGCGGGCGATGGCCACGCGCTGCTTCATGCCGCCGGACAGCTCCTTGGGATAGGCCTTCGCGAACTCCTCGAGCTCGACCATCTTCAGGTAGTAGTTGGCGATCTCGGCGGCCTCCTCGTCGGACTTGCCCTGGAGCTTGAGGCCGAACTGGACGTTCTTCTCGACGGTGAGCCAGGGGAAGAGCGCGTACTGCTGGAAGACGATGCCGCGGTCGGGACCGGGGCCGGTGACTTCCTTGCCGTCCACGAGGACCCTGCCCTCGGTCGGCGTCTCGAGGCCGCCGATGATGTTGAGCAGCGTCGACTTGCCACAGCCGGAGGGGCCGACCACCGCGACGAACTCGTTCTCGTGAATGTCCAAGTCCACGCCGTTGAGTGCAGTCATCTCGCCCTTGCGGCCGTTGAACTTCTTGACCACGTGGTCGATGTGGACCTTTACTGCTGAATCGTTTCCTGCCATCCCGTGAACCTCCTCTCGAGGTACCTGACGATCTTCTCGAAGCAGATGCCGATGATGCCGAGCAGGATGATGCCGAGAAGGACGACGTCCATCTGGTAGAAGCCGGAGGCCTGCTGGATCATCATGCCGATGCCCTTGTCGCCGCCGACGATCTCGGAGGCCATGAGGGTCGTGAGCGAGGTGGAGAGTCCGAGCCTGGCGGCCACGAGGATGAACGGCGTGGAGGCAGGGATGGTCACCTTGAAGAAGATGTCGGACTGCTTGGCGCCCAGGACGCGGGCCGCCTTGATGAGGGTGGTGTCGACCCCTCGGACGCCCTGGTAGATGGTAATGACCATAACCAGGAAGGAAGCGATGAAGATGACCGTGACCTTGGCGACCTGGCCGATGCCGAGGGCCGCGATGATCAGGAAGACGTACGCCAGGGGCGGGATGTTCCTGATGAACTGGATCCACGGCTCGACGAGGTGACGGAACGGGTCGTACCAGGCCATGAGGAACGCCACCGGGATCGAGATCACGAAGGCGATGCCGAAGCCCATAAGGACGCGCGACAGCGACGCCCACACGTGCGGCCACAGGGAACCGGACACTGCACGGGACACGAACGCGTCCCAGACCTGCACCGGAGACGCGAACACCGCAGGCCAGGTCGCGGAGGCGAGCATCCACAGCCCGACCGCCGCCGCGAAGGAAATCAGCGCCCAGGCCCAGCTGGGCACCTTGCTCCACATAGAACTCTTCTTGTTCAACTTTCCCCCTCCTTGCTTCTACCTAAAGCGCTTAAACGATTAAGTACGGTAGATCGAAGGCCGGCGGAATCTCTCATCTCCTGCGCCTGTCGAGTCGAACGATTCGCGCGGCCTGTGCTACTCAAACGATTAAGTCCCCGCTGCCATGTTTCGGCTTGGGAACGTCAATGCTCGCGGCACCCGTCCGTGCATGCCGCTCGAGGATGAATCTAGGCCGCTGGCGCCGACTTGGCACGCCCTGCTCGGCCAACGGTAGCTTTTTGCGGGTAGACGCAAAATCCGCAGCCCGCTAAGCAAACGAGCCCGAACAGTGGTAAATAGATGCTACTAGGCTTAATCGTGTAAGTTAGGCGCGACCCACTGGGAGGGCAGAATGGGACGACGCACGACGCTCAAGGACGTTGCCCGCGAGGCCGGCGTCACCGCCGCCACCGTGTCGTACGTGATCAACGACACCCCCGGCCAGTCGATCAGCGCCGAGACCCGCAGGCGCGTCATGGACGCCGTCGGGAAGCTGCACTACGCGCCCAACGCGCACGCGCGCACCCTGCGCAGCAAGAGCTCCCCGTGCGTCGGCGTGGTCATCACCAAGAACCTCGCCGTGCCACGCTTCAGCCAGACCGTCTACGGCCTGCAGAGCCGCCTGAGCCGCGACGGCTACAGCGTGCTGCTGCTCGAGGACGCCCCGACGCCGGCGGGCTACGGCGCCTACGTCAACGCGTACCTCGCCGGCCGCGTCGAGGGCATCGTGTTCCTCGGCAAGGACAACGTCGGCCCCGACGAGCGCAGCGTCCAGGTGCTCGCGGAGGAGAAGGCCCCGTTCGTGGTCTTCGACTGCCAGTCCAAGGGCAGCACCCACAGCTCGGTCGACCTCGACTACGAAGGCGGCGCACAGCTCGTCGCCGAGCGCGTCCTCGAGTCGCGCCCGCGCCACGTGCTGTACTTCCGCCCGGACATGGACAACGCCCAGGAGGAGCTGCGCGAGCGCGGCGTGCAAGAGGCCTGCGAGGCGGCCGGCGTCGAGCTCATCGTCAGGCGCGCCCCCATCACGCAGGGCAACCTCGACACGTGGGACGCGCGCTACTCCGTCGGCGACACCGAGGAGGGCCTCGAGCTCACCGACCGCTTCCTCGAGTGCGTCTGCGAGGCGCTCGACCCCCTCGAGGACGGCGACGCCGTGATCAGCTCCTGGGCCACCTGGACGCACTACTTCCGCAAGGCGACCCCGAACCGCCAGCTCACCTACGCAGAGCTCGCCAACAACGGCGAGAGCTGGATCGCATCCAACTTCTACACGCGCATGCCCAACTTCGAGGCCGGCGTCACGTGCGCCGAGGAGATCCTCTCGCTCATGCGAGGGGGCGTGGCGTGCGCCCGCAACATCCGCCTGTCGAACATCGTCGAGGCGACGATGCCCGCAAAGACCAGCAACGCCAGTCAACCCACGCCTTCGGGCATGGACAAGGAGATGATGCACAATGCCGCTCGTTCCGCTTAGGCCCGTGCTGGACGCCGCCCGCAAGGGCGGGTACGCCCAGGGTGCGTTCAACGTCAACGCCGTCTGCCAGGCGAAGGCCGCCATCGAGGTCCACCAGATGCTGCGCAGCGCCGCCATCCTGCAGGGCGCCGACCTGGCCAACGCCTTCATGGGAGGCCGCACCGACTTCGCCAACGGCACCGTCGAGGACAAGATCGCCGGCGCCCGCAACATCGGCGAGGCCGTCAAGAGGTACGCCGAGAAGGCCTCCATCCCCGTGGTCCTGCACCTCGACCACGGCCGCGACATGAGGAGCGTCGAGGCCGCCATCGCCGGCGGCTACACCTCCGTCATGATCGACGGCTCCTCGCTCCCCTACGAGGAGAACGTCGAGCTCACGCGCGAGGTCGTCAAGTACGCCCACGCCCGCGGCGTCTCCGTCGAGGGCGAGCTGGGCGTCCTGGCCGGCGTCGAGGACCACGTCTTCGCCGCCTCCAGCACCTACACCAACCCGCTGACCGCCGTCGACTTCGTCCGCAAGACCAAGGTCGACGCCCTGGCCATCAGCTACGGCACCATGCACGGCCCCTCCAAGGGCGCCGGCGTCAAGCTGCGCCGCGAGATTCCCGTCGCCATCCGCGAGTGCCTGTCGCACGAGGGCCTCGAGTGCGCCCTGGTGAGCCATGGCTCCTCCACCGTCCCCTCCTACATCGTCGAGGAGATCAACGAGCTGGGCGGCGACATCCGCAACGCCCACGGCATCAGCCTCTCCGAGCTCAAGGCCGCCATCCCCTGCGGCATCAACAAGATCAACGTCGACACCGACATCCGCCTGGCCGTCACGCGCAACATGCGCGAGCTGTTCGAGCGCCGCCCCGAGCTGCGCGAGAGCACCTCCGTCTCCGGCGTCTGGGACCTGCTCAGGGAGCACCCCGAGAACCCCGACCCGCGCGCGTTCCTGCCGCCCGTCTTCGACACCGTCATGCACGGCACCGTGCCCGACGCCGACGTCCAGGCCCTCGTGGACGCCATCGAGGCCGGCGTGAAGGAGGCCATCGCCACCCTGGTCGTCGAGTTCGGCAGCTACGGCAAGGCCCCCAAGGTCGAGGTCGTCACCCTCGACGAGATGGCCGAGCGCTACGCGAAGGCCGGGATCTAGCATGGCGGCCGACGGCCTTCTCGTCGTGCACGGGGGCGGGCCCACTGCGGTCATCAACGCCTCCCTGTACGGCGCCGTGGACGAGGCGCTGCGCACGCCCGGCGTCGGCCGGGTCCTCGGCGCGCGCGGCGGCATGGGCGGCATCCTGGACGCCGACTTCGTCGACTTCCGCCAGGTGTCCCCCGAGCGCCTCTCGCT
>CALCDK010000125.1 GCA_937900605.1 uncultured Olsenella sp. | reverse complement strand
TTCGTCGTGTCGCTCGCGAGCCTCGTCAAGCGCCTGGCCGTCGACCACCTGCACGTCGTGGGCGACGTCTTCGACCGCGGCCCGCACGCCGACCGCATCATGGACCGCCTCATGCAGTACCACTCGGTAGACTTCCAGTGGGGCAACCACGACATCGTCTGGATGGGCGCGGCGGCAGGGTCCGCGGCGTGCCTGGCGGCCGTGATCCGCAACAACATCCACTACGACAGCCTCAAGATCCTCGAAAGCGCCTATGGCGTCTCCCTGCGAGAGCTCGCGCTGTTCGCCGAGGCCACCTACCGCGCCGACGACCAGATGCCGCCCATGGAGAAGGCCATCTCGGTCATCCTGTTCAAGCTCGAGGGCCAGACCATCCGCCGCCACCCCGGCTGGGAGATGGACGACCGCCTGCTGCTCGAGCACGTCGACCCCGCGCGCGGCGTGGCCGTGGTGGACGGCGTCGAGCACGAGCTGCGCACCAACGACTTCCCCACCCTCGACCCGAGCGACCCCTACGCGCTGAGCGAGGAGGAGTCGCGCGTCATGGGCAACCTCATGAACGCGGTGCGCCGCTCCGAGAAGCTGCGCGCCCACGTCAACTTCCTCTACGACCACGGCAGCACCTACCTGGTCCACAACGACAACGTGCTCTTCCACGCCTGCGTCCCCATGAACGAGGACGGCAGCTTCCACCCCGTCATGCACCAGGGCCGGCCGCTGGCCGGCCGCGCCTACTACGACTACGCCGACCGCATGGCGCGCCGCGCGTGGCACGAGCACGACCAGGTCTCCCTGGACTGGATGTGGTACCTGTGGTGCGGCCGCTACTCGCCGCTTTCCGGCCGCGTCGTCAAGACGTTCGAGCGCACGTACTACACGGACCGCACCACCTGGGAGGAGCCGCGCGACCCCTACTACGCGCTCACCAACGACCCCGAGGTCTGCCGCCGCGTCCTGCGCGAGTTCGGCGTGAGCCCGCAGACCGGCCACATCATCAACGGCCACACTCCCGTCCATGCGTCCTCCGGCGAGAGGCCCGTGCGCTCCAACGGCCACCTCATCGTCATCGACGGCGGCTTCTGCCAGGCCTACCACAAGACCACCGGCATCGCCGGCTACACCCTGATCTCGGACGCCACCGGCATGCGCATCAAGGCCCACCGCCCCTTCGGCTCCATTGCCGACGTGCTCGACCTCAATGCCGACATCATGAGCGAGGACGACCGCTTCGAGGCGGCCACCACGCCCGTCACCGTCGAGGACACCGACACCGGCGCGGACATCCACGAGCAGATCGACGACCTGCGCGCGCTGCTCGACGCATACCGCACCGGCGAGCTCAGCGAGAGGGGCCAGCGCTAGCGCGTCCGCGACGCCGCCGTGCGAGTCCGGCGCGGGTGAGGCACCGCCGGACCCGGCCGCAGCGCCGCCGCGACGTCACCGGGCTGTGCTACAGTCCGGCAGGCGGCGGGCTTATCGTCGCCACGAACGGGTAGAAGTGACCCCAGGCAACGCCCACGGAGAAAGGCACCCAACAGATGGACATGAACGAGAACAAGCGACGGAGGTCGATGCTGCTCTACATCCTCATCGCCGTCTTCGCCTACCTCGTGATCAGCCAGGCGCTGAACTCGAACCTCGCGGCCCCCAAGGTCGAGAACGTCTCGTACACGAGCTTCCTGACCATGGTCGACAACGACGAGGTCAAGGAGGTGGACTACAACACGCAGGACGGCCGCATCCAGTTCACCACCGGCGAGGGCGACTCCAAGAAGGTCTACTCGACCACCAAGTTCCCCGACGACGCGACGCTGTCCCAGCGCCTGCTCGACCATGGCGTCGACGCCACCGCGCAGATCCCCGACACCAGCGGCAACCTGTGGGTCTACATGCTCATCTCGTACGGCCTGCCCCTGCTGCTCCTGCTGGGCGTCGGCTGGATGTTCAACCGCCGCATGAAGAAGGCCATGGGAGACGACGGCCCCTCGATGAACTTCGGGGGCGGTGGCTTCGGCGGCGGCCTCGGCAAGTCCAACGTCAAGGAGATCAAGGGCGAGGAGACCGGGGTCACGTTCAAGGACGTCGCCGGCCAGGACGAGGCAAAAGAGTCCCTCGAGGAGATCGTGAGCTTCCTCAAGAGCCCCGACAAGTACACCGAGATCGGCGCGCGCTGCCCGCGCGGCGCGCTGCTCGTGGGCCCTCCGGGCACCGGCAAGACCCTGCTCGCCCGCGCCGTCGCCGGCGAGGCCGGCGTCTCCTTCTTCCAGATCGCCGGCTCCGAGTTCGTCGAGATGTTCGTCGGCCGCGGCGCCGCCAAGGTCCGCGACCTGTTCAAGCAGGCCAACGAGAAGGCCCCGTGCATCATCTTCATCGACGAGATCGACGCCGTGGGCAAGAAGCGCGACGGCTCGCTCAACTCCAACGACGAGCGCGAGCAGACCCTCAACCAGCTCCTCTCAGAGATGGACGGCTTCGACAACCACAAGGGCATCGTCGTGCTCGCGGCCACCAACCGCCCCGAGTCTCTCGACCAGGCGCTGCTGCGCCCGGGCCGCTTCGACCGCCGCATCCCCGTCGAGCTGCCCGACCTCGTCGGTCGCGAGGCCATCCTGCACATCCACGCCTCCGACGTGAAGATGGAGCCCAACATCGACCTGGGCGTCATCGCGCGCTCCACGCCGGGCGCATCGGGCGCCGACCTCGCCAACATCATCAACGAGGCCGCGCTGCGCGCCGTGCGCTTCGGCCGCAAGCGCGTGACGCAGGAGGACCTCGTGGAGTCCGTCGACGTGGTCATCGCCGGCGAGAAGAAGAAGTCCACGGTCCTGTCCGAGCACGAGAAGGAGGTCGTGGCCTACCACGAGACCGGCCACGCCATCGTCGCCGCCATGCAGAAGGGCTCCGCGCCCGTCTCCAAGATCACGATCGTGCCGCGCACGTCCGGCGCGCTCGGCTTCACCATGCAGGTCGAGGAGAACGAGCACTTCCTCACCACGCGCAAGGAGGCCAAGGACAAGATCGCCGTCCTGTGCGGCGGTCGAGCCGCCGAGGAGCTCATCTTCGGCGAGATGACCACCGGCGCTTCCAACGACATCGAGAAGGCCACCGGCATCGCCCGCGCCATGGTGACGCAGTACGGCATGTCCGACCGCTTCGGCATGGTCGCCCTGGGCCAGCAGCGCAACCGCTACCTGGGCGGCGAGTCCCAGCTCACCTGCTCTGAGGGCACGGCCCAGCAGATCGACTCCGAGGTCCAGGCCCTGGTCGAGGAGGGCCACACCAGCGCCCTCGAGACCCTGCGCGCCAACCGCTTCAAGCTCCACGAGATCGCCCACTACCTCCAGAAGAAGGAGACCATCACGGGCGACGAGTTCATGGCCATCCTGACGCGCGACGACGGCTTCGCGCCCACGATGCCCACTCCCCCGCAGGGCCAGTAGGCCACGGGCCACAGAGCGCACGAACCAAGGACGCGCCGTCTCCCCCGGGAGGCGGCGCGTCTCGTCTTCCTGCGGCCCCGTGACGGCGAGAGGGACGCGCGGCCGGTGCCCTGGCCGCAAGCGGGCCACGCAAGGCCCCCTGCGTCGGCGCGCCTAGCGGAAGAGCTGCCAGAAGGCCACGGCGGAGCTGGCCGCGACGTTGAGGGAGTCCACCCCACGCGACATCGGGATGATCACGCTGCGGTCGCACGCGTCGAGCACGCTGCGCGACAGGCCCGTGCCCTCGGTGCCGAAGAACAGCGCGCGCGGGCCCAACCCGGCGAGCGACGGGTCGTCGATGGGCACCGCGTCGGGCTCGAGCGCCATGGCGAGGCAGGTCAGGCCGTGGGAGCGCAGCAGGTCGCAGACGTGCGGCCACGTGGCGTCGTCGACGCGCGCCCAGGGGACCATGAAGACCGTGCCCATGGAGACGCGCACGCTGCGGCGGCACAGCGGGTCGCAGCAGCGCGGCGAGAGGAGCACGGCGTCCGCGCCCAGCGCGGCGGCGGAGCGCACGAGCGCGCCGACGTTGCTCGTGTCCACGAGGTCCTCGAGCACCACGACGTTGCGAGCGCCCTCGAGGACCTCGTCGGGGGTCCTGGGTGCCGGGCGGCGCATGGCGCACAGGAAGCCGCGGGTCACGTGGTAGCCCGTGAGGCGGCTCATCTCGTCGCGCGGGAGGACGAACGCGGTCACCTCGTCGCCCGCGCGCCTCAGCAGGGCGGCGCACGTCTCGACGCGCCCCTCGTCAAGGAGGAACGACACGGGCTCCACGCCGGCGTCGAGCGCCGCAGCGACTGCGATGGGCGACTCGCAGACAAGAAGGCCCCTCTCGCCCTCCACGCGGGCGCGCAGCTGGTGATCCGTGAGGCGCGCGAAGACGTCGAGCCGAGGGTCGTCCAGCGACGCGAGCCTGATGATTTCTGACATTTCGTCGACCTCCCCTGGTGGCGCGGCATGCGGGCCGCCGGGCCCGCGCATCCAGGGTACGATAGCTCAGATGCGCCGTCGGGACGCATCGAGACGGGAGGACACGCAGAAGATGACGCGCCACATGAAGCAGGAGCCCAAACCGCAGCCGAGGCGCAGGCGATGGGTCGTGCCCGTCGCGCTCGCCGGCACGCTCGCCGGCGCCTACCTCGCCGGAGTGGCCGCCTTCTCGTTCATCTACCTGCCGGGGACCACCCTCGACGGGGCCGACGTGTCGCTGCGCGCCGTCACGGACGTCGCCGCCGAGAAGAGCGGCACCTTCGACGGCTACAGCGTCCACCTTACCGGCGACGGCGTCGACCTCGAGATCGACGCCTCCCAGATCGGCCTGGCCTGCGACGGCGAGACGTACGCCCGCTCGGCCCACGACCAGACGAGCCCCTGGGCGTGGCCCGTCGAGGCGCTGCGCCAGCGCAGCCTCACCGCCGACGAGGGCGCCGACTACGACAAGGCGCTTCTCGACGCCCTGCTCCAGCCCGCGATCGACGAGGCCGGCGCTGTCGCCGCCGAGCTCGGCGGGACCGGCATCTCCTACGACGCCGCGCAGGGGGCCTTCGTGCTCGACCCGCGCGTGGTCCCCGCCCACCTCGACCTGGCGCGCGTCCACGAGGCCCTCGAGCGCGCCTTCAGCGCCCGCGAGCGCGAGGTCGTCCTCGACGAGACCTGCCTGCAGGGCGGCACGCCGCTGCAGGCCCCGGTCGACCAGGCAAACGCCATGCTGGGCGCGACGGTCGACCTCACCCTGGGCGGCACGCACGTCGCCGACGTCGACGCCGCCACGATCGCCGGGTGGGTACGCATCGGCGAGGACCTCTCGGTGGGCCTCGACCGCCGCGCCGTCGAGGACTACTGCCGCGGCCCGCTCTCCCAGACCTGCGACAGCGCCGGGACCACGCGCAGCTACACCCTGCCCGACGGCACCACGCGCACCGTTGACGACGGCGACCGCTCCTACGGCCGCAGCGCCTACGGCTGGGTCATCGACGGCGGCAGGACCGCCGACGCGCTGTGCTCGGCCATCGAGTCCGGCCAGCCCTCGACCCTCGAGGTCGTCTGCCTGCAGACCGCCGCGCGCTTCAACCCCGGCGGTCAGGACTGGGGCGACCGCTTCGTCGACGTGGACCTCACCGCGCAGCACGCGCGCTTCTACGAGGGCGGCAACGTCATCTGGGAGGCCGACATCACCTCCGGCCAGCCCAACCAGGGCCACGCCACCCCCACCGGCGTCTGGGCCATCACCAACCGCAAGGACGGCGACATCAACCTCAAGGGCCCGGTGGACCCCGAGACCGGCGAGCCGGAGTGGGACAGCCACGTCCAGTTCTGGATGGGCGTCGTGCGCAACGTGATCGGCTTCCACAACGCGCCCTGGCAGCACCGCTTCGGTGGCGACATCTACAGCCACGGCTGCATCCGCCTGGACTACGAGCCGGCGCGCCAGCTCTTCGAGCTCGTCCGCGTGGGCGACCCCGTGGTCATCCACAAGTAGCGCCCGGCGAGAGGGACCTGGCGATGCCGGGCGCGAGGGTGCCGGCCAAGGGGACCGGACGAGGGCACCCGAAGCGACGGAGGGCCCCCGGGACCGTGACGGTCCCGGGGGCCCTCCGCTCGTCCCTCTCGCCCCGTCCGTCATGGCGCATGGGCATGACGGACGGCGCCCACGGCGACGTGGCCCGGGCGCAGCGCGCTAGAACGGGCGACGACCGTTGCCGCCGCCCATGTTGCGCATCATAGACGCCATGGCGCGACGGCCCTTGCGCGAGGTGCCCGCCTGGGCGAAGCCGCGCATCTTGGCCATCATCTTGTTCATCTCGTCCCACTGCTTGATGAGCTGGTTGAGCTCCTGGACCGAGCGGCCGGAGCCTTGGGCGATGCGGCGCCTGCGCTGGCCGTTGATGATCTTGGGGCGGGCGCGCTCCTCCTTGGTCATGGAACGGATCATGGCCTCGATGCGCGTGAGCTGCGCGTCGTCGGTGTTGGCGCCGGGCGTCTGGGCCAAGGCGCGCTCCATGCCCGGGATCATGCCCATGAGCTTCTGCAGGCCGCCCATCTTGCGGATCTGCTGCATCTGCGAGAGCAGGTCGTCCATGGTGAAGCCCTCGCGCATCATGCGCTCGGCGTCGGCGGCCTGCTGCTCGTCGACGACCTTCTGGGCCTGCTCGATGATGCCCACGACGTCGCCCATGCCCAGGATGCGCTTGGCCATGCGGTCGGGGTGGAAGACCTCGAGCGAGTCGGGCTTCTCGCCCATGGAGACGAACTTGATCGGCTTGCCGGTGACCTCGCGCACGGAGAGGGCGCCGCCGCCACGGGCGTCACCGTCGAGCTTGGACATGATGACGCCGTCGAAGTCGACGCGCTCGGCGAAGGTCTTGACGACGTTGACGATGTCCTGGCCGCCCATGGCGTCGACGACCATGAGGATCTGGTCGGGCCTGACCGCGCGCTTGATGGCGACGGCCTCCTCCATCATCTCCTCGTCGATCTGCAGGCGGCCGGCGGTGGCGACGATGACGAT
>CALCDK010000124.1 GCA_937900605.1 uncultured Olsenella sp. | reverse complement strand
CCCCGCCAGCGCCTCCAGGGCCTCGTCGACAGCGCCCGCCAGGGCATCGAGGGCCTGCGCTCCGACTACGACCAGAACGTCCGCGGCGCGCTCGGCGGCCTCGCGGGCCAGGTCCGCGACGCGGCCACGCAGGCCGACGACGTGCAGCAGAGCCTCGTGGCCACCCTCGACTCCCTGGACGCCACCACGCAGGCCGCAGCCGACGACCTTGGCGGCGCGGTGTCGGGCCTCGACGGCGCGGCCGCGACTCTCGACGGGGCGCGCGACCGCCTGGGCGAGCTGCACGCGCAGCTCCACGCGGCGTTGGCCTCCGAGGACCTGCAGCAGGTCCGCACCATCCTGTCCTCCGACCCCGACGAGCTCGCCGCGTTCGTGAGCGCGCCCGTCTCGGTGGACCGCACCCCCGTCTTCCCCGTCGAGAACAACGGCTCGGCCATGGCGCCGTTCTACACGACGCTTGCCATCTGGATCGGCGGCGTGGTGCTGTGCGCCCTGGTCAAGGCGACCCCCTCCCCCGAGGCGCTGCGCGAGACAGGCTGCTCGCACGCACAGGCCTACCTGGGCCGCATCGTGCTGTTCGTAGCCGTGGGCTTCCTGCAGGCAGCGCTCATCTTCGGCGGCGACCTGTTCTACCTGGGCGTGCAGTGCGCGCACCCGTGGCTGTTCCTCCTCGCCTGCCTGATGAGCTCGCTGGTGTACGTCAACATCATCTACGCGCTCACGGCCTCCTTCGGAGACGTGGGCAAGGCCATCGCGGTCGTGCTCATGGTCGTCCAGGTGGCCGGCTCCGGCGGCACCTTCCCGCGCGAGATGCTGCCCCAGGCGTTCCAGGCGCTCTACCCGTTCCTGCCGTTCGTCCACAGCGAGAACGCCATGCGCGCGGCCATGTTCGGCCTGTGGGGCAACGACTTCTGGGTCGAGATGGGCCTGCTCGCGGCCTTCCTCGTGCCGTCGCTGCTGCTGGGGCTGATCCTCAGGCGGCCGGTCATCAAGGTCAACGAGTGGTTCGACCGCAAGCTCGAGGAGACCAAGCTGATGTAGCCCCCGGGGGCCGTGGCGAAAGCCGCGGCCCCCTTCTCGTGCGCACGGGCGAGAGGGGCGGCGGGACGCGCCGGCGCGGACGCGTGCCGGCCTGCGGGGCTTCTCGGCGTGCGGGGCTTCTCGGCTTGTGGGGCTTCTCGGCGTGCAGGCGCGCGGGGCTTCTCGGCACACGGCCCCTCTCGGCTCCGGGACGCGACGACGGGCGCGCTATACTGGTAGATGTCTGTAAAGAGTCACATCTGAGGAGACCCCATGCCCGACACCCCCGTCCGCGTGCGCTTCGCGCCGTCCCCCACCGGCAAGCTCCACGTGGGAGGCGCCCGCACCGCCATCTACAACTGGGCCTTCGCCCGCGCCAACCACGGCACGTTCATCCTGCGCATCGACGACACCGACCCAACCCGCTCCACCGAGGAGAACACCCAGATCATCCTGCGCGCCATGCGCTGGCTGGGCCTCGACTGGGACGAGGGCCCCGAGGTGGGCGGCGACTACGGCCCCTACCGCCAGACCGACCGCGCCGACCTCTACCGCCAGGCCGCCCAGCGCCTGTGGGACGAGGGCAAGGCCTACCCGTGCTTCTGCACCGCCGAGCAGCTCGCCGCCGACCGCGCCGCGGCCCAGGAGCGCAAGGACCCGTTCCAGGGCTACCAGCGCCGCTGCCGCGACCTGTCGCGCGAGGAGGCCCAGGCCCGCATCGACGCCGGCGAGCCCTACGTCCTGCGCATCAAGGTGCCCCTGGACCGCGGCGACGTCGTCGTCCACGACGCGGTCCACGGCGACGTGACCTTCGACGCCAAGGAGCTCGACGACTTCGTCATCCAGCGCACCGACGGCACGCCCACCTACAACTTCGCGACCGTCGTCGACGACGCCATGATGCGCATCTCGCACGTCATCCGCGGCGACGACCACCTGTCCAA
>CALCDK010000123.1 GCA_937900605.1 uncultured Olsenella sp. | reverse complement strand
GAGAAGTACCTGAGCGCCACCTACATCGTCGGCGCCCAGAAGCCCGGCATCGCCCGCACCATGGGCCTCAAGACCCGCGCCACCTTCGAGGAGGCCATCGCCGACGCCACCGCGAAGTACACCGACGGCCACCCCAACATCCTGGCCCTCCCCGGCGCGTACACCTCCGCCGTCCCGCACCTGTGCATGAAGGACCCGTCGCTCAACAGCCACTACCGCGACGACGCCCCCGCGCACCCCTGCGGCTGCTAGGGACGCGACGTGATCCGGCTTGACCTGAGCCACCTCGGCGCGCGCGTGGGCCTCGACGACCTCGCGCGCGCCGGAGCCGGACGCGAGGCCCTTCTCGCCGCCTGCCAGGCCGGCGAGAGGGGCGACCGCGCGTCCCTGGGATGGCTCCGCACCTCCGAGTGGGCCGACGACGCCCACCTCGACCAGATCGAGGCCCTGGCGGCCCGCCTGCGTGGCCTGGCGGACACCTTCGTCCTCATCGGCGTGGGAGGCTCCAACAACGCCGCACGCGCCATCCTGGGCGCCCTGGGGGCCCGCGACGGCTCGCTCGACGGCGGGGCGCACCGCGTCGTGTGGGCGGGCAACACGCTCTCGGCATTCCAGCTCAACCGCGTCCTCGAGGACCTCGAGGGCCACGAGGTGGCCATCGACTGCGTGGCCAAGAACTTCCAGACCCTCGAGCCCGGCTCGTCGTTCCGGCTCCTGCGCCAGCGCCTCGTCGCCCGGCACGGCGAGCGCGAGGCCGCGCGGCGCATCGTCTGCTGCGGCACGCCCGGCTCGTCGCTCGAGGACCTGAGCCGCGAGCAGGGCTACGCGTTCCTCCCCTTCCCGCCCGACGTCGGCGGCCGCTACACCGCCCTGACCGGCGTGCACCTGCTGGCGCTCGCCTTCGCCGGCGCCGACGTCCGCGCGCTCGTGGCGGGCGCGCGCGACGAGGAGCGCGAGCTGCTCTCGGCGCCCGCGGGCTCCAACATGGCGTGGGACTACGCCTGCGCCCGGAAGGCCGCCTGGGACGCCGGCCTGCGCATCGAGCTCCTCGGCCTCTTCGAGCCGCGCCTCGCCGGCTTCGGCAAGTGGTTCGAGCAGCTCTTCGCCGAGAGCGAGGGCAAGGACGGGCTGGGGCTTCTGCCCTGCTCGGCCGAGTACTCCGAGGAGCTCCACAGCCTGGGGCAGTACGTCCAGGACGGCACGCCCCAACTCATGGAGACGTTCGTCGAGGTCCTCGGGCGCGGCGAGGGCGACTCGCTGCCCTGCGGCCCCACCGACGTCGACGACGGCTTCGGCTACCTCGACGACCTGGACTTCTGGGACGTCAACCGCGCGAGCTTCGAGGCCACGCGCGACGCCCACGCGCAGCGGCTGCCCGTCCTGTGCGTGCAGCTCGACCGGCTGTGCGAGGAGGACCTGGGCCGGCTGCTCTACTTCGAGATGCTCTCGTGCTACCTCTCGGCCGAGCTGCTGGGGGTCGACCCCTTCGACCAGCCCGGCGTCGAGGCCTACAAGCGGCGCATGTTCGCCGCGCTCGGGGCCGCGCGCTGACGTCGGCGAGAGGCGCGTGACCGCCGGGGGCACAGCGGCCACGCGGCCCCGGCCCCGCCGGGTGCGGGGCGCCCGTCGCACGGCACCCGCACCGCACGCCGCACCCGGTGACGGCCCCGCGCCGCACCGCACGACGCCCGCACCGGCCCAGACGGCGCCCCGCCCCCCCGCGAGGAGGGCGGGGCGCCGCGTTCCTCTCGCCGGGCAACGGGTACAACCCCCCCACGGAAGCACACGTGGAGGGGAGCGGTCATGGCACAGGAGTACGCGGCGACGGGCAAGTACACGACGCTGGACCCGACGCAGCTGGCGGAGTCGATGGAGCGCCTCGAGGGGGTCTGCGTCGTGGCCACCGTCAACGAGGACGCGACGCCCAACGCGGCGATCTTCGTCCCCACCATGCCCGACGAGTCGCACGTGGCCCTGGTCCTGGGCCCCAACCGCACGCGCGAGAACATCGAGCGCACCGGCACCTGCACGATGGTCTACGACGTGATGGACCCCACGGCCACGACCAAGGCCGAATCCCACCGCGGTGCGCGCCTGGCCCTCTCGCTGGTGCGCCCGGACGAGGAGGAGCACGCCCGCGTCGAGGCCGCCTGGCCGCACTTCAACGAGTACACGCTGCTGCTGCGCGTCGAGCGCCTCGAGCTCGTCGGCTAGCGCGGCGCGGGGACGGGGGCGAGATGCGCGCACACTCCACGCTCGTCGTGATGCGACACGGCGAGAGCACCTGGACGGACCCGAGCGTCAACCGCTTCGCCGGATGGGTGGACGTCCCGCTCACCGAGCGCGGCCGGGCGCAGGCGGCCCACGCAGGCGACCTGCTCAAGGGCGCCGGCCTGCGGCCCGAGGCGTGCTTCACGTCGCTGCTGCGGCGCTCGATCGTCACGGCCGACATCGTGCTGGACGCCGCCGAGCGCCTCTGGGTGCCCGTCGAACGCACCTGGCGCCTCAACGAGCGCCACTACGGCGCGTTCCAGGGCCAGACGCGCCCCGCCATGCGCGAGCGCTACGGCGAGGAGCTCTTCTCGGCGTGCCGGCGCGGCCACGACGTGCGCCCGCCGCTCATCTCGCTGGACTCGCCGTACTACCAGGGCTCCGACGAGCGCTACCGGCCCGACGGGCTCGACGGGACCGACCCGTCGCAGGTCCGCGGCGAGTCGCTGGCCGACGTGGAGACACGCGTGCGCCCCTGGTGGGAGCGCTGCCTGCTGCCGAGGCTGTCGGGCAGCACGACGCTGCTCGTGGTGACCCACGGCTCCGTGGCCCGGGCGCTGCGCGGGATGCTCGAGGGCCTGGACGCCCAGAGCGCGGCGCGCCTGGACGTGCCCACCGGCGTGCCGCTCACCTACGAGCTGGAGTGCGACGGCGAGGGCGGCTGGCGCCTCATCGGCCCGGGCACCTACTTGGACCCGGACGCCGCCAAGGAGGGCATCCGCGCCGCGCGCGACCTGGGCCGGATCTAGGCGACGACGCCTGCGCCGGCGGCAGGGCACACGTGACCAAGACGGGACGCGACCGCGCAGCCCGGCCCGGGCGCGTGCCGGGCCCGGGCTGCGACCGCAGGCCCGACGGCCGCTAGCTGCGGACCTCGCCGCCGGTGGCCTTGCAGACCTTCTTCACCAGGCGCTCGTGGGCCTTCTCGACCTCCTCGGAGGTCAGGGTGCGGTCGGCCGCGCGGTACGTCAGCGAGAAGGCCATGGACTTCTTGCCCTCGCCCACGCGCTCGGCGTCGCGGTAGACGTCGAAGAGCCTCACGTCGGCCAGGAGCTTGCCACCGGCCGAGCCGATGCGCTGGAGCAGCATCTCGTACGTCACGGACTCGTCGACGACGATGGCCAGGTCGTGGGTCACGCCCGGGAACGTCGGGACGTCGCGGTAGGGCAGCTCGTCGTGGGCCAGGCGCAGCAGCGCGGCGACCGACAGCTCGAAGGCCACGACGTCGCGCTCAACGCCCATGCGGGCGAGGGAGGCGGGGTGCACGTTGCCCACCCAGCCGAGGAGCTCGCCGCCGGCCAGGACCTCCGCGGAGCGGCCCGGCTGCAGCCACGGGTAGGTCTGCGGATCGGCCGCGCGGAACCTCACCTTGGCGACGCGCAGGGACTCGAGCAGGCGCTCCACGACGCCCTTGGCGTCGAAGAAGTCGTACTCGTCGTAGCGCAGGTTCCAGGCGTCGTCGGCCCTGCGGCCCGCGAGGACGCCGGCAACGTACATGGGCTCGTCCGGCTGGCTGCGCCTCTCGTGGCCGAAGAACACGCGGCCGAGCTCGTAGAGGGCGACGTTCTCGACGCCGTGGTCGAGGTTGTACGCCACGGAGCGCACGAGGCCCGGCAGCAGCGAGCGGCGCATCTCGGACTGGTCGGCCACGAGCGGGTTGATCACCTTGACGGGCACGCCGCGGCCGGCCTCGGTGATGCCGAGGCGCTCGAGGTCGGCGGGGTCGGCGAAGCAGTACGTGGTGGTCTCGGACAGGCCGCAGGCGCGCAGCGTGGAGCCCACGAGGCGCAGGCGGCGCTGCTCGAGGGTGAGCCCGCCGGCGTGGTTGCGGGCGGCCGGCAGCGTGGGTTCGATGTCGCCCTCGCCCCACAGGCGCACGACCTCCTCGACGAGGTCGACCTCGCGGGTGAGGTCGGGGCGGTTGCTCGGCACGCCCACGCGGAAGTGCGCGACGTCGTCGCGCTCGACGGTGCAGCCCAGGCGCTCGAGGCGGCTCGTGACGAACGAGTTGGTGATGTCGGCGCCGGCCAGCTGGCGGACGCGCGCCGGGCGCAGCGTGACGACGACCGGCTCGGCCGGGGCCGGGCACACGTCGACGGTGCCGGGGCAGACCTCGGCGCCGCAGCACTGCTCGAGCAGGGCGGCGGCCACGTCGGCGGCCTCGGCGCAGCCGCAGGGGTCGACCTGGCGCTCGAAGCGGATGGACGCCTCGCTCATGAGGTCGAGGTTGCGGCTCGTGCGAGAGGTGTGGCCCGCCGAGAAGCACGCGCTCTCGATGAGGACCTCAGTCGTGGCGTCGGTGACCTCGGAGTCCTGACCGCCCATGACGCCGGCGAGGGCCACGGGGGTAGCGCCGTCGTCGGCGATGACGCACATGTCGGGCGTGAGCTCGCGCCTCTCGCCGTCCAGGGTCACGATGGACTCGCCGTCGCGGGCGGCGCGCACC
>CALCDK010000122.1 GCA_937900605.1 uncultured Olsenella sp. | reverse complement strand
GCGCACGACGTCAACGATGTTGGCGACGTGCTCGCGCAGGCTCGCCTCGAGCTGGTCGGCGAGCTCGCGGTTCTCGTAGCAGCAGATGGCGAGGCGGACCCTCTCGAAGTCGCGGGCGCGCTCCTCGGCGAGGTGGACCAGCTGGTCGAGCGCGCGCTGCCAGCCGCGGGCCTTCTTGGCGATCACGTAGCGGCCCTCGGGGTTGCACGTGAGGACCGGCTTGATGTTGAGCACGGAGCCGATGCGGTAGACGGCCTCGCCGATGCGCCCGCCGCGGTGCAGGTAGTCGAGGGTCTGGACGGTGAACCAGACGTGCGTGTCGCGCGAGGTGGCCTCGAGCTCCAGGGCCAGGCGCTCCAGCGGCACGCCGGCCTCGACCTTGCGGGCGGCCTCCATGACCACGAGGCCCGCGGCGGCGCCGATGCTCCTGGTGTCGACCACCACGACGGGGAAGTCGCCCATCTGCTCGGCCACCAGGCTCACGGTCTGGTGCGTGGCGGAGAGGCCGCTCGAGATGGTCACGAACACGGCGGCGCGGTAGCCGTCCTCGCGGGCGCGCTCGAGCTCGAGGCGGATGCGGTCGGGGGAGGGCAGCGAGGTCTTGGGGACCTCCTCGCGCTCAACGACCTGCTGCGGCGTGATGTCGACGCCGCTGTCGAAGGAGGAGCCGTCCGAGTAGCTCACGCGCAGCGGGACCACCCTGACGTCGTGCTCGACGACGAAGTCGGCCGGCGTGTCGGTGCCGGTGTCGGTGAGGATGGCGATGCGCTGGTCGTTCATGGGGCCCCCTGTCGCGTGTGCACGGATACTTGAACTATAGCCACTTTGTCGCCCGCTCGTGTGCTCGCTCTGGAATCGCACGGGGCCGTGCGACCCACGGGGTATAGTCGAATGCGTACCCCGAGCGACTGCCCGCCGGACCCGTTCCCCGACGCGGCGAGAAAGGCATGATGCGCATGAAGACGATCTACGGTGAGCCCGCGGTCATCCGCCGGATCGAGCGCAGGTCGGCCCTGCACGACCTCACCTCCAACGGCACGGTGGCCGCCGCGTTCATGGTAGGCGCCGCGCTTCTCGCCCTGGTGGTGGCCAACACCCCGGCCTACGAGCCGATCGAGCACTTCCTCAAGATGCCCCTCGAGATCGGCATCGGGCCCTTCGGCGTCGCGCTCTCCGTCGAGACGTTCGTCAACGACTTCCTCATGGCGATCTTCTTCCTGCTCGTCGGCGTCGAGCTCAAGTACGAGATGACCGTCGGCCAGCTGCGCCGCCCGCGCCAGGCCGCGCTGCCCATGCTCGCCGCGGCCGGCGGCGTCGCCGTCCCCGCCCTCATCTACCTGGTGCTCAACGCCGGCCAGCCCACCATCGGCGGCTGGGCCGTCCCCATCGCCACGGACATCGCGTTCGCCCTGGGCGTCGTGTCGCTTCTCGGCGACCGCATCGCCCCCGAGACCAAGGTCTTCTTCCAGACCCTGGCCATCGCCGACGACCTCCTCGCCATCGTGGTGATCGCGCTGTTCTACGGCCAGTCCCTCTCGCTGGGCTGGTGCCTGGCCACCCTGGGCGCCGTCGCGGCGCTCGTGGGCCTCAACCGCGCGCGCATCTACTCGCTGCGCCCGTACCTGGTCGTGGGCTTGGTCCTGTGGATTTGCATGTTCAACTCCGGCATCCACGCCACGCTGTCCGGCGTCATCCTCGCCTTCGCGCTGCCGAGCGTCTCGGACGTGCGCCTGGACCACCTGGGCGACTGGCTGCAGCGCCGCGCCCGCAACCTCGAGGACACCTACGACGACGAGCACCACGTCCTGGGCCAGCACGACTTCACCGAGGGCGCGCTGCGCGTCGAGCACGTCATGCACCACGTCACCCCGCCCCTGCAGCGCATGGAGAACCACGTCTCCGTCTTCGTGAACTTCCTCGTGCTGCCGCTGTTCGCCTTCGTCAACGCCCAGGTGCGCTTCGTCGGTGCCGACCTCGCCGCCGTCGCGGCGAGTCCCGTGGCGCACGGCGCCTGGCTCGGCGCGGGGCTCGGCAAGCCGCTCGGCATCGTCCTGGTGACCTGGCTGCTCGTCAAGGTGGGCTTCGCCAAGCTGCCCAAGAACATGGACTGGGTCCAGGTGGGCGCCGTGGGCATCATGGGCGGCCTCGGCTTCACCATGTCGATCCTCATCTCGGGCCTGGCCTTCGCCGACCCGGCCGACGTGATGGCCTCCAAGTGCGCGATCCTGCTCGGCTCCGTGAGCTCCGCGCTCATCGGCATCGCGTTCGTCATGCTGTCCACGCGCCGGCGCCGCGCCGGCGATTCGCATCCGGGCCGAAGGGTATCCTAGCTAGGACGGCGCCCGCACCGGGCGCGTGATGGGAGGTTGCCATGAGCATCGTCAAGCGCCTGTGCACCGCCGCGTGCTCCCTCGCGGCGCTGTTCGCCCTGGCCGCGTTCGGCCTCACCTGGTACGGCCCGTGGACCGGGCGCGCGTCCGCGCTCTTCTCGGTCTGCGCGTACTCGCTGGCCGTGCAGGCCTGCGTCGTGGTCGCCGTGGCGGGTGCGCTCGTCGCGCTGGTCCGCGCGCTGCTGTCGCGCCGCACCCGCACGGTGGAGGTCGCCCGCGTCGACGGCGGCTCCATCACCGTGACGCGCGACGCCATCGCCGCGCAGGCCGCCCACGTGGTCGAGGCCGATGGAACCTGCGTGGCCGACCGCGTCCGCGTGGACGCCAAGCCCCACGGCGACGTCCGCGTCCACGTCCGCGTGCTCCCGCGCCGCCCCATGGACGTCGTTGCCCGCGGCACCCAGCTGCACCACGAGCTGCTCGAGGGCCTCGCCGTCGTCTGCGGCAGCACCGTTCGCTCCGTGGGCGTCGAGTTCGTCCAGCCCGAGTCCGACGACGACGGCACGTCCGGCCCCGAGTCCGTCGAGCAGCGCGTCGCCGAGCCCGCGGCCGCGCCTGACGACGCGTTCGCGCCCGAGCCCGTCGCCGCAGAGATCACCGTCCCCATGGCGTCCGCGCAGCCGCGCGCCACGGGTGACGAGGGGGAGGAGTAGCCATGTCAGAGCAGGCCGAGAGGACCGCGCGCCCCGTGGTGCGCGTCAGCGACGAGACGGGCCCGCGCCCGGACGCCACGGCAACCGCGCGAGGCGGCGTCCCCGGGGCCTCGACCGCGGCGACGGCGTCCGGCACTGCCCCCGGCCCCGCCGCGCCCGCGCCCGAGGCGGCTCCTGCGGCGCAGCCCGCCGAGGCGCCCTCGCGCTGCCCGGCGAGCCTCATGGCGTCGAGCCTGCGCGAGTCCCTGCGCGGCCACGAGCACGCGTTTCTCGGCGGCGTGGCCGGGCTCGTCGTCGCGCTGGCCATCTACGCCGTGGGCATCGTCCCCACGCTGGTCACCCTCGCGCTCGTCGCGCTGGGCGTGGCGCTCGGCCAGCTGGCCGATGGCGACCCCAAGCTCATCGAGCTGGTGCGCAGGCTCTTCTCGCAGAACTAGCAACGCAGTCGGGGCGCGGCCCCCATCGGCAAGGAGCATGACATGAGCGACAAGGACATCGAGCAGGCCACCACGGGCGCACAGGCCGCCCCCGAGGACGAGCGCGCCACCGTCGACCAGGACATCGACGTCCTGGCCGAGGGCGACGAGGACACGGACTCCGAGGACTCGCTCACCTTCTCCAACGGCGTCATCCAGAAGATCGTGGCCATCGCCATGCGCGACGTCCCCGGCGTCGTGGGGATGAAGGGCAGCTGGTTCAACCGCGTGCAGGACGCGCTGGGCGCAAGCGACGCCACCAAGGGCGTGAGCGTCGAGGTCACGCCCGAGAGCGCCGTGCGCGTCAACATCAGCGTCCTCATCGAGTACGGCGCCTACGCGCCACAGGTCTTCGAGGACGTCAAGCGCGCCGTGGTCAAGCAGGTCACGGGCATGACCGGCCTCGAGGTCGCCGGCGTCAACCTGCGCATCGAGGACGTCCTCACCCCGGAGGAGTTCGACCGCGCCGGCTCCGAGCCGGCCGAGCAGCCCGCGGAGTAGCGCGGGCCGCCCCCGCTGCCCCTGCCCTGGGGCGGCGGCCCTTCTCGCGTGCGCGCCGGCCGCGGAAGGAGTAGACTAGCGGCGAAAAAAGGGAGCTGCGGATATGGCGCGGCTGAGAGGGGCGACCGATCGCCCGACCTTCGACCTGATCTGGGTAATGCCAGCGTAGGGACCATGCCAAAGCTCGCACGGGCGCCTACGACACGTGGGCGCCCTTTCTTGGCGCCCCCGATGGGACCTCGTGTCCCGGGAGGGAGAAGAGCTTGGACTGTTCGATAGCCATCCAGTTCCTGCCGATGGACGGCGGGAGCGACGAGGAGGTCTGCGCCGCCGTCGACGCGGTGATCGACTACATCGCCTCCACGGGCGTCGACTACTTCGTCGGCCCCTTCGAGACCGCGATCGAGGCCGACTACGACACCTGCATGGACGTCCTGCGCAACTGCCAGCTCGTCGGCGCCAAGGCGGGCTGCGGCCACATGATGACCTACGCCAAGATCAACTACCGTCCCGACGGCGACGTCTTGGGCACCGGCCAGAAGATCGCCAAGTACCACCCCGACGACCCGGAGCTCCAGGCCGTCGCCGCGCAGCCGGAGGCCTAGCGTGGCCTCGCGTCCCCACGCCACGACTCCGCGCGCCCGCCGGGTGCTCACGCCGCTCGTCACCGTCGCCGCGCTGCTCCTCGCGTGGCAGGCTGCCGTCATGGTCGGGCTCGTGCCCAACTTCCTGCTGCCGACCCCCGTCCAGGTGGTCCAGGCGCTCGTCGGCGACGCGCCGCTCATCGTCTCGCACGCGGCCACCACGCTGCTCGAGGCGGCCGTGGGCCTTTCGGTCGGCGTCCTCCTCGGCTTCGTCTGCGCGGTTCTCATGGACCACTTCCAGACGTTCTACCTGGCCTTCGAGCCGCTCATGACCATCTCGCAGACCATCCCGACCATCGCCATCGCCCCGTTGCTGGTGCTGTGGTTCGGCTACGGCCTCGCGCCCAAGGTCATCTTGATCGTGGTGGGGACCTTCTTCCCCGTCACGGTCTCGCTGGTGAGCGGCTTCCGCTCGGTGGACCCCGACGTCTTGGACCTCATGCGCACCATGGGCGCCTCGCGCTGGCAGGTCTTCCGCTACGTATGCCATCGTCGGCGCGGTCATCGCCGAGTGGCTCGGCGGCAACGTGGGCCTGGGCGTCTACATGACGCGCACCCGCAAGTCCTTCGCATATGACCGCATGTTCGCGGTCATCATCGTCATCTCGGCGCTGTCGCTGGCCCTCATGAAGCTCGTGGACCTCCTGCGCGACGCCTGTATGCCCTGGAAGAGGGCAGAGAGGAAGCACAACCGATGAGCAACTCCACCAACTTCTCCCGTAGGCAGTTCGTCGCCGGCACCGGTGCCGTGGCCGCCGGCCTGGCCCTGGGCGCCTGCGGCAACACCCAGCAGCAGGCCCCCGCGCCCGCCTCCGACGGCGAGAGGACCAAGATCACCTTCGTCCTGGACTATGCTCCCAACACCAACCACACCGGCATCTACGTCGCCCAGGACCAGGGCTTCTTCGCCGACGAGGGCCTCGAGGTCGAGATCATCCCGGCCCCCGAGGACGGCGCCGACGCCCTCATCGGCGCGGGCGGCGCGCAGCTGGGCGTCTCCTACCAGGACTACATCGCCAACAACCTCGCGTCCGACCAGCCCATGCCCTACTCGGCCGTCGCCGCGATCATCCAGCACAACACCTCCGGCATCATGAGCCGTGCCGAGGACGGCATCACCCACCCCGCCCTCATGGAGAACCACCGCTACGCCACCTGGGACCTGCCCGTCGAGCAGGCCACCGTCAAGCGCGTCGTCGAGGCCGACGGCGGCGACTTCTCCAAGGTCGAGCTCGTCAACTTCGACGCCGACGACGAGGTCAGCGGCCTGAAGGCCGACATGTTCGACACCGTCTGGGTCTTCGAGGGCTGGGCGTGCCAGAACGCCGTGGTCCAGGACTACCCGTACAACTACTTCTCCTTCGAGTCCATCGACCCGGTCTTCGACTTCTACACGCCGGTCATCGCCGCCAACGACGACTTCGCCAAGCAGAACCCCGAGGCCGTCAAGGCCTTCCTGCGCGCCGTGAAGAAGGGCTACGAGTACTGCGTAGAGAACCCCTCCTCCGCCGCCGACATCCTGTGCGCCGCGGTGCCCGAGCTCGAGCCCAACCTCATCCACCAGAGCCAGGAGTACCTCGCCGGCCAGTACACCGCCGACGCGTCCAGCTGGGGCGTCATCGACAAGGACCGCTGGGCCCGCTTCTACCAGTGGCTCAACGACAACGACCTGGTCGAGAACCAGATCGACGTCAACGCCGGCTACGACCTGTCCTACCTCGCCTGATGTCCGACGGCGAGAAGGACGTCGCCAGCTGCGCGCCGGCGCTCGAGGCCCGTGGCCTCACGCTGGCGTGGGAGGCCGGCCACGAGGTCGTGCGCGGCGTGACCCTGCACGTCGGACGCGACGAGGTGGTCTGCCTCGTCGGCCGCTCCGGCTGCGGCAAGACCACCATCCTGCCCGCCCTCGCGGGGCTCCCGAGCCCCGCCGAGGGCAGGGTGCTCCTGCACGGCCGTGACGTGACCGGCCGGCCCGGCAGCGTCAGCTACATGCTCCAGAAGGACCTGCTGCTCCCCAGCCTGAGGATCGTCGACAACGTCTGCCTGCCCCTCGTCATCGCGGGGACCCCGCGCGCCGAGGCCCGCAGGACCGCCGAGCCGCTCTTCGAGCGCTTCGGCCTGTCGGGCTGCGAGGGGAAGTGGCCCAGCGAGCTGTCGGGCGGCATGAGGCAGCGCGCCGCGTTCCTGCGCACCTACCTCATGGGCCGCGACGTGACGCTGCTCGACGAGCCCTTCTCGGCGCTCGACGCCCTCACGCGCGTCGAGATCCGCCGCTGGTTCTGTCAGATGGCACACGAGCTGGGGCTCTCGGCGCTCGTCATCACGCACGACGTCGACGAGGCCGTCAGCATGGCCAGCCGCATCTACGTGCTGGCCGGCAGCCCCTCCGCGGGCGAGCCGAGCCACGTGGCCGGCGAGGTCCGCGTGGCGCACGTGGCCGGCGAGACGGACTTCGAGCTCACCGACCGCTTCCTGGACGCCAAGCGCCAGGTGATGTCACTGCTTGGCTAGCGCAGTCCCTGTCTGCGCGATCGCACTGCCCCTCCTGCGGGCCCGTGTCCCCTCGTGGCGGCGCGGGCCCGCTCCCGTGTGCGGCGTCCGGGTCGCATCCGGGGCCATTGGGTCCCTCGTCCGGGTCGCATCCGGGGCCGTTGCGCCTCTCGTCGTGTCCCGCTCGAAAGGGGAGGGCCCGCCGCCGGCATGTGCCGGGCGACGGGCCCCCGATCGCGTCGATGTGACGCGGGATGTGCGCGTGGTGGAGCTAGGCGAGCTTCAGGAACTCCTGGTAGCCACGGTAGGCCTCGTAGACGTCGGCCTTGCTCGTGGCCTCCCAGGGCGCGTGCATGGAGAGCACGGGCACGCCGCAGTCGATGACGTTCATGCCGTAGGTGGCCAGGATGTAGGCGATGGTGCCGCCGCCGCCGGCGTCGACCTTGCCGAGCTCGGCGGTCTGGAAGTGCACGCCGCCCTCGTCCATGACGCGGCGGATGGTGGCCACGTACTCGGCGTCGGCGTCGTTGGAGCCGCCCTTGCCGCGGGAGCCGGTGTACTTGTTGAAGGTCAGGCCGTGGCCCAGGAACGCCGCGTTCTTGGGCTCGAAGACGCTCGCGAAGTTGGGGTCGAAGCCCGCGGAGACGTCGCTGGAGAGCATGTTGGAGTTGGCGAGGCAGCGGCGCAGGTTGATGGAGCCGCCCAGGCCGGCCAGCTCGAGCACCTCGGCCATGGTGTCCTCGAAGAAGTGGCTGGTCATGCCGGTGGCGCCGACCGAGCCGATCTCCTCCTTGTCGACCAGCAGGGTGACGGCGGTGCGCTCGGGCTCCTTGCAGTCGAGCTGGGCGACGAGGCTGGTGTAGGAGCAGACGCGGTCGTCCTGGCCGTAGCCCAGGATCATCGAGCGGTCGAAGCCCAGGTCGCGCGCGGCGCCGGCGGGGACGACCTCGAGCTCCGCGGAGAGCAGGTCCTCCTCCTCGATGCCGAGCTGCTCCTTGAGGATGGCGAGGAAGTTGGCCTTGACGGGGCTCTTCTCCTCGTCGTCGCCCTCGACGACCAGCGGGCGGTTGCCCACCAGGACGTCGAGCATCTCGCCGTCGACGACCTCGGCGGCCTTCTTGGACATCTGCTCGCCGCCCAGGTGGGGGAGAAGGTCGGTGATGCAGAAGACGGGGTCGGACTCGTCCTCGCCCACGGCGACGTTGACGACGCTGCCGTCCTTGAGGGCGACGACGCCGTGGATGGCCAGCGGCATGGTGACCCACTGGTACTTCTTGATGCCGCCGTAGTAGTGGGTGTCCAGCGTGACGAGCTCGTTCTTCTCGTCGACGGGGTTCTGCTTGACGTCGAGGCGCGGGGAGTCGATGTGGGCGCCCAGGATGTTGAGGCCCGCGGTCAGCGGCTGGGTGCCCATGTGCAGCAGCATGACGCCCTTGTTGCGGTTGACGGCGTAGACCTTGTCGCCGGCGACCAGGGGCGCGCCGATGGCGATGCGGGCGGAGAGGGGCTCGTAGCCGGCCTCCTCGGCCAGGCGCACGGCCGCGTCGCTGCACTCGCGCTCGGTCTTGTTGTCGGAGATGAAGGCCTTGTAGCCCTCGCAGAGGTAGTGCAGCGCGTCGAGCTGCTCCTCGTCGTAGTCCTTCCAGGCGCAGGGTCGCTCCATGTGCGTTCCTTTCCTCGTGTTTGCTCGAACAGGTCGATTCTACTTGTTAGTTCGCTTGCGTGCCCGGTGCGGCTTGGGAGCCGTGGTCGCCCTGTGCGGCGTCGGGCGACGTGGGGCGCGAGCCGTCCGGGCGCATGGCGCCGTCGTCGGCGTCCGGGCGGGAGGGGACGGGCTCGGGCCCCTCGGAGGGGGCCTGCGCGCCGCCGTCGGGGCCCTGGGCCTGCGGGGCGCTCCCGTCGCCGTCGGACGGTTGGGGAGAGGCGCCCTGGTCGTGAGCCGCGTCCCCGGAGTCCGGGGCCGGTGCGGCCTGCGGGTCGACCTGGGTCGAGCCGGCCGCCTCGGCTTGGTCCGCGGCGACGTCGCGGTCGGGCTGCGGCGCGACCTGAACGATGGGCTCGGGGCGCGAGCCCAGGCCCTCGCCGTGCGTGGCGGCGCTCACCACGAGTGCGCTCGCGGCGACGGCGACCACCCCGACGACGGCGGCGACGGCCGCGCGGCGGCGCAGGCGGCGCTGCTCGCGCTCGTGGGCGGCGATGCGGACCTCGGCCGGGGCGATGCGTCTGCCGCCGACGGTGCGGTCGTGGGCGCTCCCGGCAAGCTCGGAGGGCGTGCGCGGGCGTGCGGCCGCGGCCCCGGCGCGCGTGGCGGCGTCGGCCGCGGCGGCTCCGGCCGCGTCGCGGGCCCGCGGGCCCTGGCCGCCGTCACCGGCGGCGACGTCCCCTGCGGCGTCGGAGCCCAGCGCGCGGAGCTTGCGGGCCGACGCGTCGAAGAGGTTGCGGTAGACCTGCGACGCCACGACGGACGCGACCGCGCTTACCGCGACGCCGATGATCGAGCCGGCGATGCCGATCCTCGACGCGAGGGCGAACGACGTCGCCGCGGCGAGGCCGCTGGCCGCCACCTGCGCGGCCGACAGGCCGTCGAGAAGCCCGGCGCGCCTCTCGCCGTCGCTCGTCTCCCTGTTGCGCCCTGCTGCCACGTGGCTCCCTTCCGTCCGACGTCCCGCGACCGTGGCGGGGACTTCCTTACAGTTTCCTTACCCGTGCCAGCCGCCCTCCGGGTGCGCCCGTCTCGGACGTCACGCAAACCGCACGGGCCTGCAGGCGCTCACAGCGCTCTGAATCTGAAACCAATTCGAACCGTGTGGGACCTTCTCGGCCATCGGGTGCTGCCAAAATGCGCTTCGAGTGCCTCCGAAGCGCTCCATGGGGGTATCATTGCCACGTATTGTTCTTCCGTGCACCGCACACTTATGGAGGTCAACATGCTCGTCAACGCAACTGCCATGCTCCAGGCCGCCGAGAGGGGCCACTACGCCATCGGCGCGTTCAACACCAACAACCTCGAGTGGGCCACCGCCATCCTCGACGCTGCCGAGGAGCTCCAGTCCCCGGTCATCATCCAGTGCTCCGCCGGCGCCGGCAAGTGGCAGACCAGCTACCGCGTGGTCGCCGACATCGTCCGTGACCTCGTCGAGGACAAGAACATCACCGTGCCCGTGGCCCTTCACCTCGACCACGGCACCTACGAGGACGTCTTCAAGTGCATCGACGCCGGCTTCACCTCCGTCATGTACGACGGCTCTCACGAGGCCAGCTTCGACATCAACCTCGAGCGCACCGCCGAGATCGTGAAGTACGCCCACGCCAGGGGCATCTCCGTCGAGGCCGAGGTCGGTGGCATCGGCGGCACCGAGGACGGCATCACCGCCAAGGGCGAGCTGGCCGACCCCGAGCAGTGCAGGCAGATCGCCGAGCTGGGCGTCGACTTCCTGGCCTGCGGCATCGGCAACATCCACGGCATCTACCCTGCTAACTGGGAGGGCCTGTCCTTCGACCAGCTCGCGGCCATCAAGGAGAAGGTCGGCCACCTGCCGCTCGTCCTCCACGGCGGCACCGGCATCCCCGAGGACCAGATCAACAAGTCCATCGAGCTGGGCATCTGCAAGCTCAACATCAACACCGACCTGCAGCTCGCCTTCACTCACGCCGTCCACGACTACATCATGGCCGGCAAGGACGTCGACGGCAAGGGCTATGACCCGCGCAAGGTCCTCAAGCCCGGACGCGACGCCATCAAGGCCCGCACCATGGAGCTCATGAGGCAGTTCGGCTCCGACGGCAAGGGCTGGAACTAGCCCATGCCCGTGCCGGCGCCCCGCGCGCCGGCACACGAGCTGGCGAGAAGGCCCGGTCCCACCGTCGTGGTGGGGCCGGGCCTTCGTCGTGGGGCCATCATCGTGGGGAACGTCGCCATGGCGGCGGGGCCCGAGCGCCTCTCGCCGGGGCGTCAGCGCAGGGTGCAGCCGTCCTCCCCGTCGTCGCCCTCGGGCACGAGGTCGGCGAGGGTCTTGGAGTCCAGGTAGCTTGCGGTCACCTTGCCCAGGTCGCGCCAGACGCCCACGGTGCTGCACGTGGCCTGCTGGGGGCACAGGCTCTCGTTGGAGCAGTCCAGGCAGCTCACGGGCGCGAGGGACCCCTCTGCGGCGCGGAGCAGCTCGCCGAGGGTGTACTCCTCGGGCCTGCGGGTCAGCTGGTAGCCGCCGCCCTTTCCGCGCTGGCTGCGAACGAAGCCGGCCTTGTGCATGAGCGAGATGACCTGCTCGAGGTACTTGCGGGAGATGTTCTGGCGCCGGGAGACCTCCCCCAGCGACACCCAGCCATCGTGGGAGGCCAGGTCAGCCATCGCCCTGAGCGCGTACATGCCCTTGGTCGAGAACATGCCTGCCATCGTTGCATCACTCCCGGTTCCTGCCGCGGCGCTAGGCCTCGGCGCCGTCGTCTGCCTTGCCGCCCTCGCGGTCGGCGAGCATCTCGTCGAGGGTGCGCCACGCGAGCTCGGCGCACTTCACGCGCGCGGGCATGTGCGCGATGTCGCGCAGCAGCGCCGCGTCCTCGAGGGCGTCCATGGTGGCGTCGTCGTCCTTCTCGCCGCGCACCATGGCCATGAACAGGGCGCACAGCTCGCGCGCCTCCTGCGGGGTCCTGCCCACCATGAGGTCGCTCATGATGTCGGCCGAGGCCTGGCTGATCGCGCAGCCGTGGCCGGTGAACGCGGCCTCCTCGATGGTGCCGTCGTCGGCGAAGCGCACGCCGAAGGTGAGCTCGTCGCCGCAGGAGGGGTTGACCCCCTCGTGCGTGCAGTCGGCGTCCTCGAGCTCGTACTTGTAGTCCGGGTGGGACACGTGGTCCATGAACTCGGCGTTGTAGAGGTCAGTTACAGCCATTGAACACCTGCCAAACCGTGGTGAGGGCGTCGACCAGGCGGTCGACGTCGGACTTGTCGTTGTAGAAGGCGAGGCTCGCGCGGCAGC
>CALCDK010000121.1 GCA_937900605.1 uncultured Olsenella sp. | reverse complement strand
TGACTCGTGTCGATGACGAGGTCGGCGGCGGCGCGGACGCCAACGAGCTGGGCGCGCTCGCGGGCGAGGGCGTGCTGGAGCGACTCGCCGGGGGCCGCCAGCGGGTGGCGGCGGCGGTTCTCGTCATAGCGGCGCATGAGGACCTCGTCGGAGGTGTCGAGGAACACGACGCGGCACGAGATCTCGTGGTCGCGCAGCTGCTGGACGGAGCCGGCGATCTCGTCGAACAGGCCCTGGGAGCGCAGGTCGCAGGTGACCGCGAGGTGCCGGCCGACGCCGGAGTTGATGCCGACGAGCTGCGAGAGCTGCAGCAGCAGGCGCGGCGGGAGGTTGTCGATGCAGAAGTAGCCCATGTCCTCGAAGGCGTGCAGGGCCTGGGTGCGCCCGGAGCCGGACATGCCGGTGATGACGACGACGTCGGGGACGCGCGCGGCGCTCTCGGCCTCCCTCATGTGGCTCGCGTCGGACCCGACCCTCGCTGCGTCTGCCATGGGCACCCCTCTCCTGTGCGCTCGACGAACCCGAGTATACACGGGCAGGCCAGGCGCCGCGGGCGGCTAGCCGCGCGCCATGAGCGCCTCGACCTCGGCGCGGGTGGCGAGCAGCTCGGAGAAGGCGCTCGCGCTGCCGGCCGCCATCGCCATGCGGAAGGCGGCCTCGTATCCGCCGCCCTCGGCAAGCCCCGCGAGGAAGCCAGCGACGCACGAGTCGCCGGCCCCGACGGAGTTGACCACGCGGCCGCGGTGCGCCTCGGCCATGAGCACCTGCCCGTCCTCGGCCACGAGCACGCCACCCTCCCCCGCCATGGACACGAGCACGTTGCGCGCGCCGCGCCCCTGGAGCCGGCGGGCGTACGGCACGACCTCCTCGCGGCGGCGCAGCTCGACGCCGAACATGTCCCCGAGCTCGTGGTTGTTGGGCTTCACGAGGAACGGGCCGTAGGGCAGCGCGCGCAGCAGCAGGTCCCTCTCGGCGTCCACGACCACCCGGACGCCCCGGGGCGCCACGCGCGCCGCGATGCGCTCGTAGACGTCGTCGGGCAGGCACGCGGGGACCGAGCCGGACAGGACCAGCACGTCGTCGGGGCGCAGCGCGTCAATCCTGGCAAGAAGCGCCTCGAGCTCGGCGGGCGCGACCTCGGGGCCCATGCCGTTGAGCTCGGTCTCGGAGTCGCTGCGGACCTTGGCGTTGATGCGGGTCATGCCGGACGCGACGCGGACGAAGTCGCACCGGACCCCGGCCTCGGCGCAGAGGCGCTCGAGCTCGGTGCCGGTGAAGCCCGCCACGAACCCGAGGGCCCGACTGGCGTGGCCGAGGTTGCCCAGCACGATGGAGACGTTGACGCCCTTGCCGCCCGGCAGGACGCGCTCGTCGACGGTGCGGTTGAGCGCGCCGAGGCGCATGCCGTCGACGCGGACGACGTAGTCGAGGGACGGGTTGAGGGTCACGGTGCAGATCATAGCAGTCCCCTTCCGGGCTCGGTCGGCGCGATGCGCCCCAAGCATAGCGCGGGCCCGGGCGCTCCCCAGCGAGGAGGGTGGCCGGGCCCGCGAGCGGCCGAGGCTACGCGCCGAGTGCCGCGCAGAACCAGCTCGTGACGGAGGTCGGGTGGGTGATGGCCGTCCCCACGACCACCGACCAGGCGCCGGCCTCGAGGGCCGCCCGCGCGTCGTCGGGAGTGTGGACGTGCCCCTCGCAGACGATGGGGAGTCCGGGGAACTCGGAGGTCGCCTGACGAAGCAGCGGCAGGTCGGGGCCCTCGTCGAGGGGGGTCTCGATGGCGGGCTTGTTGTGCGAGAGCGTGGTGGAGACCAGGTCGCAGCCGCACGCGACGGCCCGCCGCACGTCCTCGATGGTCATGCAGTCGGCCATGACGAGGACGTCGGTGGCGGAGCGCAGCTCACGGACGGTCCCCTCGAACGTCCTGCCGTCCGGGCGCGGGCGGTCGGTGGCGTCGAGGGCGACGACGTCGGCCCCGGCGCTGGCGCAGGCGAGCGCATGACGGAGGGTGGGGGTGATGTAGACGCCCTCGTGCCCCTCCTTCCACAGCCCGATGACGGGCACCTCCACGCGGCCCTTGATGGCCGAGATGTCCGCGAGGCCCTGGCAGCGGATGGCCGCGGCCCCTCCGAGCTCGCAGGCACGGGCCATCTGGGCCATGGTCTCGGGGTGGCGCAGGGGCTCGCCCTGGTACGCCTGGACGCTCACGACGAGACGGCCCCTGAGGGACTCGACAAGTGGGCTGGTGCTCATGGGTGCTCCCTTCCGAGGGATGCGGGCGCTTGCCCGCGGGACTGGCTGGCGATAGGAACGGGACGCAGCGCGGGCCCTAGCGGCCCAGCTGCGAACCGTACCCGGAGCGGACGAAGTTCTCGGCGGCGCCGACGAGCGGGGCGGACCCGCCGAGGAGGCCCCCGACGATGGGCGTGTCAGAGACCGGGCCCATGGCCTGGCCAGCAAAGGCTTCGTGAAGCGCGTCGGACCACGACGGGCCGCACTGCGCGACGGAGCCGGACAGCACCACGACGTCCGGGTCGAGCATGTTGCACATGCTGCCGAGGACCTCGCCGAGGGCGCGGCCAGCCCGGGCCTGCGCCTGGCAGGCGGGAGCGACGCCCTGGCGCGCAAGGCGGTCGACGTCGGCGCCGTCCACCGGCGAGCCGTCAGGACGGCAGGGCCGACCGCCGAGCCTCAGGTACTCCGCGAGAATCGCGGGGCCCGAGGCGACGGGCTCGACGTGGCCCGTTGCGCCACAGGAGCAGGGGACGCCAGAGGCTGCCGGGCAGCAGACGTGGCCGATGTGGCCCGCCTCGTCATGGGCGCCGAGAAGGAGCTGCCCGTCGTGGACGTAGGCGCCGCCGATGCCGGTGCCCACGGCGACGACGAGGCATCCCCTGCGGTCGCGGCCCGCGCCCCAGCGCGCCTCGCCCAGGGCGTGGGCGTGCACGTCGTTGAGAACGCGACAGGGCAGTCCGCAGGAGCGCTCGACCTCGGCTGCCAGCGAAGTGCCTCCCCACCCGGGCATGAGGTCGTTGGCGAAGGTGACGTGACCGCTGCGCGGGTCGATGACGCCGGCCGACGAGATGCCGACCCCGTCCGGGCGCACGCCCGGCTCCTCGAGCGCCCGGGCGACGAGGTCGAGCACGACGCCGAGCACGTGGCCGCCGCCGAGTCGTGCCTCGGTCGGCACGGTCCGCACGAAGCGCACGACGGGCTCGTGGTCGCCCAGGCCAACGAGCGCGCAAGCGACCTTGGTGCCCCCGACGTCGACGGCGACCACGCACCTCTCGGCGGCCGGACCGCAGACCGTCTCCACGCTAGTCATCGAGCAGCCCCCTTCCGTCGAAGTCGGCGAGCTCGGTGCCAGCGGACAGGGCCCGGGCGCAGGCGCGGCCGGCGCAGTCCCCCATGTCCACGACCGTCTGCTGGATGCGGACGCTGGCCTGCACGAGGAAGCTCGTCGAGATGCAGCGGCCGACGACGAGCATGTTGCGCACCACCTGGTTGGTCAGGCAGCGGTACGGGATCTCGTAGTACTCGCCGGGACGGTACTTCTCCATGTGGACGAGGCCCTTGCTGGCCGAGTGCACGTCGATGTACCAGGTTCCACGGGCGACGGGGTCGTCGAACCGGGCGCGCGAGACGTAGTCGTCGACGTCGAGCACGTACGTGCCGCGGACGCGCCAGCTCTCGCGCACGCCGAGCATGTCGGCGACGCGGACGAGGAAGGCGTCCTCGAAGCCGGGCATGTAGCGGCGCAGGAAGGTGACGAGGCGCCGGACGCGGCGACGGCCGTCGAGGAGGGCCTCGGAGCGGGCCATGGCCGACGCGTTGCTGCGCAGCTGCGGGAGGTGCGGGCAGTTGAACGCCATGGCCCCGGGCTCGCCGGGCAGCGAGAAGCACTGGTAGTAGACGAGGTCGGACTCCTCGAGCACGCCGTCGGCCACGGCCTGTCGGAACAGCGGCTCGAGCTTGAAGCCCTTGCCGGCGACCATCGCAGACTCCCAGAAGTACCCGTCGACCATGGGCGAGAAGTCGTCGCCGAGCGACAGGCAGTACTGGCGGTATCGCTCGACGTCGATGCCGGCCATCTCGAATCGCAGGGAGCTCATCTGGTTGTCGCCCCGGTCGTCGCCGGAGTCGCACGGGACGCCGGCGAGGCGCGCGAGCACGGCGTCGCCGGTGGCGTCGACGAACTGGCGGCCGAGAACCGCGAGCGGGCCCTCCGACGTCATGACCTCGATGGCGCGGATGCGACCGTCCTCGACGTCGGCCGCGCACACCGTCGCGTCGAGCAGCACCTGGCCGCCGACCTCGGAAAGCATGTCGTGCAGCGACTCCGCAAGGGCCTCGGGCGTGAACCAGACGTACCCCATGCGATCCCCGTCCTCGCGCGTGCGCAGTCCCATGGCCTGGAGGCGCCGCTCGAGCTCGACGAGGTTGCGGCAGTGCGGGGCGCGTGAGTCCATCATTGGCGAGACGAGCGCATGCACCGCAGTGCCCCCCAGCGATCCGCGCGACTCCACGACCAGCACCGAGTTGCCCCCGCGGGCGGCGCTCACAGCGCACGACGCACCGGCGCTGCCACCACCGACGACGACGGTGTCCCAGGTCCCCAGCACGCGGGTCCCGCGTGCGGCGAACGTGTGCTTCTCCACAGGTCCTCCTATCCCACGGCGGGCACCAGGCCCGCCTCGTACGTGTTCCAGGCCCGGCCGAGCGTGCGGTCGGGCTCGTCTGCCGGCCCCCTGCCGAGCTCGCGAGCAACAACGAGGTCCGCAAGGACCGGATGCGGCACAGCCGGAACCAGGGCATGGGCGAAGGCGTGGGCGCTCACCTCGCCGGCCTGTGCCGGCACCCGGCCACGACGAAGGCCGAACGCGCTGCAAAGGGGCACGCGCGGCAGCGTCGAGGGGTCGGGCACCTCGCCGACCGCCTCGAGCACGTGGTAGAACTCGTGCGCGAGGTGCAGCTCGACGAGGGCCGCATCCTCAATCTCCACACCGGCGCGGCGCAGGGCGCGCCCCTTCTCGGCCAGCTCCCCCTCGAAGAGCTCAACGTGGCAGCGCGCCCCGTCGCGGACGGTGAGCGCCGAGACCCACACCCCTGCCGCGTCGCAGCCGCACCGGTCGCGCGAGACGACCTCGACGCCCCTCTCGGCGAGGAGCTCGGAGGGCGCGCGGCCGAGACTCGCGAGACCGAGCGCGGCGGCCCTGCCCCGACGGCCCGCCTCGAGCGCGCACGCCACGAGCCCGCCGGCGTCAGCCCGGTCCGCGCAGGGCGAGCCGAGGGCGCAGGCGACGTCGAGCACCGCGTCGGGCGCGTAGGGCAGCCGGTCGGGACGGGCGGCCACAGCTAGTCCCTGGCCGCGACCGCGATGATGGGCTGGTCGTCCCCGCAGAACTCAAGCTCCATCTGCGCAAGGCTCATGAGCTGCTCCTTGTTGAGGACGCCGGAGAGGTCCGACATCTTCTGCCCGAAGAACAGGTAGGTGCGCGGCAGCGTGGCGCCGGCGTCGGAGTACAGCGTCATGGAGTCGACGAACTCGGAGAAGGCCCCGTCGAGCTGGGCCTTCGTGAAGACGCCCACCTTCGCGTCGTCCTTCTGCAGGCGGATGACGCCCTCCTCGTCAGCGACGCGCACGACCCTGTGGCGGCGCCTCATGAGGCCGAACAGGGCGCGCTTCTCGACGGTCGCCTCGAACGCGTGCCAGCGGCCCTCGCTGGCGACCTCGTCGACCGCGGACTCCTCGACCCCGCAGGCCCGCGCGACGATCGCGGCGAGCTCGGAGCCGTCGAGGGCCCGGGAGGAACGGTCCTTGGTGCGCAGCTCAGTGGCGCCGGTGGCGGTAGCGCGCAGGATGTTGCGCTGGGAGTCGACCTCGATGGCAATCTCGACCGTCTCGGCGGCCGCGCCCGCGCGCGTGATGACCTCCATCACGTCGTGACGGATCTTGCGGATGTCCTCGTCGGTGGGGTTGGCCACGTTTCGCTCGATCTGCTCGCGAACGAGCGCGAGCGCGACGCCGATGGTCGAAATGTACGGAGCGTTCTTGGCGATGCGGTGACGGATGCCCATGCGCTCGCCCAGGGCCGGGGCGATCACGGACGCGGACCCGCCGCCGCCCACGAGGTAGATGAGGTTGGGGTTGAGGTCGTAGTCGTCGACCAGTCCCTGGACCACTGCGGCGACCTTGCCCATGGCGATGTCGACGACCTGGCGGCACAGGTCCTCGACCGTCGCGCCCCAGGCGATGCGGGCGGCCTCGACGTCACCGCGGGCGTAGTCGCCGTCCGGGACGTAGCCCAGCAGGTTGGCGGCGCCGCACAGCGTGAGCGCGAAGGACTCGCCGTTGGCGCACTCCACGACAGCGTAGTCGCTCTGGTCGTCCTCGCGCGGCGCGACCAGGTCGACCTTGGGGTCGACGATGCGCTCCGGGGTGGCGAAGACCTCGTACTCCTTGTTGGCGATATGCGCTGAGCGGGGGCCGACGTCGGCGATGCGACCGTCGCGCACGACGATCATGGAGCCGCCAGCGATTCCGAGGGTGCGCACGTCGAGCGAGGTCAGATAGAGCTTGTGGCCTCCGACGGTGGCGTTCTTGATCATCACCTTGCCGTCCTTGATGGCGGAGATGTCGGTGGAGGTGCCGCCTGCCTCGAGGAAGATGCCGTCGGTGACCTTCTCGTACATCAGCACGCCCGCGACGCCCGCCGCAAGGCCGGAGAGCATGGTGAGGATCGGCCGCTTGCGCACCTCGTCAATGGACATGACGCCGCCGTCGCAGCGCATGATCATGAGCGGCTTGGAGATGCCGGAGTCGAGGACCGCCCCCTCCGTCATGTTGGCGGTCTCCATCATCTTGGGGATGAGGGCCGCGTTGACGGCGGCGGTCCTGGTGCGGGCGGAGAGGCCGTAGAGCTGGGAAATCTCGTAGCCGCCCGTGGCGACCACGCCCTTGTCGTTGGCGACGTCGATGACGTGGCGCTCGTTGGTGGGGTCGTCGACCGAGTAGCTCTCGGAGGCGACCACGACCTCGCAGCCGCGCCCGCGCAGCGCGTCGACGGCGGCGGAGATGGCGGCATCATCGAGCGCGGAGCCGTCGAGGAACTCGTGCTCGGTCTCGAGGAACTTGCCCGGGGCGAGCTCGATGTTGCCAACCGTGGTCTCCTTGCTCGCGCGGCCGGCCTCGGTACCCCTGCCCATGCCGACGACGCCGACCTTGGCGACGTCGCCCTCGAGAAGGGCGTTGGTCGCCTGGGTGGTACCGTGGGCGATGAAGATCACCTGGTCCGGGGCGATTCCGTTCTTCTCGAGGACGTCGTCGATGGCCTGGACGATGCCGGCGGCGACCCCCTGCTCCGCATCGTGGGTGGTGGGGACCTTCTCCTTGGCGATGACCTCGTAGGTCTCGTTGTCGATGACGACCGCGTCGGTGAAGGTGCCTCCGACGTCGATGCCGATCCTGACGCTTCTGCTGCTCATGGGATGACTCCTTGCGCTTCGAATCTCTGGAGAGCGGGGCGGGACGCGTCGCGCCCCGCCCCGAGGGGAGCTGTCGCGGGTCCTAGAACAGGACGAGGGCGGTGTAGACCAGCACGCCGAACGCCATGACCATGGTGTAGGGCAGGGTGGACTTGAGGATGTCGTTCACGTCCACGCTGGCATAGTCGGCGACGATGACGTTCTGAGTGTTGGTCGGGTCGGCGACGGTCTGGACGACGGACGTGGAGCGCAGGGCCATGCCGACGGCGGCAGGCGACAGGGTCCCGGCCGCGACGAAGATGTTGGCGAGGCCGGAGCCGAGGCCGTACATGTTGAGCGGGCCGCGGTAGAGGGCGAGCGGGGACAGCAGCGTGAAGAGCGCGACGTACACGATCGGGTTGGAGGGCAGGATCATCGAGATGATCGGCTGCATGAGCGCGGAGGTCTGCGGGGCGGACACGCCGTTGAGCAGGATGCCGATGCCGACCATGAGGCCGATGACGCCGGCGACGTCCTTGATGCCCTCCACGACGGAGCTGGACAGGACCTGGACGGCCTGCCTGGGCTTGGTGACGAGAGCGGTCACGATGAGGGTGACGATGAGGGCGGTCTCGGCGTTCCACTTGAGGAAGAAGACCAGGACGATTGGGACGATGGGCATGACGAGGGCGACCGGGCTCACGTCGGCGGACGCGGACTCGTCGCGCATGGCCCAGGCGGAGGCCGTGCGCTTGCCACGCAGGTTCACGAAGATGTAGGCCAGGGTCACGACGGCGCAGATGACGCCCATGACGACGGAGGCGGACTTGATGACCTCCATGTCCATGCCGATGGTGTCGACGTAGAGCTGGTACTGCGAGACATTGAACAGCAGACCGATGTTGAGGCCGAACAGGATGAGGCTCGCGGCCACGACAGGGGCGATGCCGGCAGACAGCATCAGCGGGATGGAGATCTGCGACACCATGATGACGGGGCCGGCTCCGGACATCGCGGTGAAGATGAGGGCGATGGCGGCGGTGAGGGCGACCGCGATGGCGATGGGCTTGTCGCCGGCGAGCTCCGCGGCCTTGCGGATGATCGCGTCGGAGATGCCCTCCTTCTGGATGACCTTGGCGAAGATGGCGCCGAAGATCGTCACCGTGATGGTTCCGGCAAGCTTGCCGGCGCCCGAGCCGATGACGAACGAGGTGATGGTCTTCACCTCGGGATCGCTCGAGATGAACGGCACCCCCGCCACGGCGGCGATGAGGACGCCCATGAGGGGCAGCGCCAGAATCGCGGGCAGCTTCTTGGTCATCATGAGCGCGACGCCCGCGACGAACACGGCCAGGATCAGCACCACTTGCAACGTTGCCATGTTCCTCCTCCTTCTCTTCGGGGCCCGACGGGCCCGCCTATCGGATGCAGCGAATCTAGCATCCGACAGGCGGCGAACGGGAAGCCGACTCCGTGGACGGCATCCGAGCCGCATGGGGAGGTCGTCATGACCGGAAGCGGGGGTTCGGCGTTTCACCCCACATCAGTGGATTAGTATCTCTGTGGAGTCACCCCATATTCGGCCTGATTTCCGCAGGATTGAGACGTGTTGGGACAACTGGCATCAAATTCATGAATCCGGTGAACGGCAGGCGTGTCCTCATGGATTCACGATTTCTTCACATCTGAGAAAGGAGTCCGCACCATGTCGGCATACGATCCCGCTCTTCTCGAGGGCGTCATGGGGACCATGGGAAAGGCCTTCGAGTTCGCCGACAGGCACGTACCAGGCGGCCTCGACCACTTCATGGACCTCTTCTCGTCCTCGCCCGTCGCAAGGACCTTCGAGGGCCCGGACGCAACGCCGCGCGTGGGCACGTCCGGCATCGGGCTCGTCATGGAGGTCTGCGAGGGCGGCGCCGACGCGGGCCTGGAGCTCATGCTCATGAGCGAGCGTCGGCCGCCGCGCAGGCTCCGCGAGCGCGCCGCGTGGTGCGGCCGCGTGCTGGCCTACCACCAGTGGGCCACGGGGAGCACCTTCAGGGAGATCATGGCGTACCTGGGGTGCGAGGACCTCGAGTCTCTCTTCTCGCCAGACGCGCCCCTGTCCCCGCAGGAGGCGTCCGCGCAGATTGCGCTGCGCTTCGGCAAGCAGGGAGGGCCCACACGGCTGCGCAGGGCACGCGACGCCGCCGGAATGACGCAGGCGCAGCTGTCACGCGAGTCGGGCGTCTCGCTGCGGTCAGTGCAGCAGTACGAGCAGCGCAAGAAGGACGTGAACAGGGCACAGGCGCGCTCGCTGCTGGCGCTGGCGAAGGCGCTCGGATGCCGCATGGAGGACCTGATGGAGCCCGAGGACGAGGAGTCCTAGCCCCGTGCGCCGTCGGGCGCGCCCACGGGCGCGTCGGCGTCGGCGAGCTCGTGGAGCGCCTGCCACACGGCGCGCGCGACGCCGGCGGGGATGCCCTCGGTCTGCGCGATGGCCGCCTCGTCCGCCTCGCGCAGGCGGCGCAGCGAGCCGAACCGGCGCATGAGCGCCCGCTTGCGCTTGGGCCCGACGCCGGGGACGTCGTCGAGGACCGACGCGGTCATGGCCTTGTCGCGCAGCTCGCGGTGGAACGTGATGGCGAAGCGGTGGGACTCGTCGCGGACCTGCTTGATGAGGTAGAGCGAGGCCGAGCCGGACGGCAGGACGACGGGCGTCTCGTCCCACGGGACGAAGACCTCCTCGTCGGCCTTGGCAAGGCCACACACGGGGATGTCGAGGCCCAGCTGCTCGAGCTGCTCCATGGCTGCGGTCAGCTGCGGCCGGCCGCCGTCGACCACGAGGAGGTCCGGGCACGAGCCGAAGCGCTCGTCGGCCATGCGCTCCGGGGCGTAGCGGCGTCCGAGCACCTCGGACATGGAGACGAAGTCGTTGGCCTCCTCGAGCGGGGTCTGGATCTTGAAGCGGCGGTACTGGGACTTGTCGGGCCGGCCGTTGGTGAACACGACCATCGACGCCACCGTGAAGTGGCCGTGCAGGGTCGAGATGTCGAAGCACTCGATGCGCATGGGCGGCGCGTCCAGGGCGAGCGCGCTCTCGAGCTGCAGCAGCGCCTGGTTGGTGCGCTCGTCGGCGTAGCCCGTGCGCACCATGTAGCGCATGAGCGCGTGGCGGGCGTTGTTGGCCGCCATGTCCAGCAGGTGGCGCTTCTCGCCGCGCTGCGGGCGGTGGATGCGCACGAAGCGCCCGCGCTTCTCGGCGAGCCATCCGGCGAGAAGGTCGGCGTCCGCGAGCTCGACGTCGAGGTCGACCTCGGCGGGGACGTCGGAGGTCTCGTCGTAGTAGCGCTTGAGGAACCCCGAGGCGAGCTCCTCGGCCGAGACGTCCTGTCCCTTGTCGAGGACGAACTCGACCGAGCGCACCGTGCGCCCCTCGCGTACGGCGAAGACGCAGGCGCAGCTGATGGTCTCCTCGCGGTAGATGCCGATGAGGTCGAGGCTCACGTTGGACGAGAAGGTCACCTCCTGGCGGTCGTCGAGGGCGTCGAGGCTGTCGAGACGGGCCTTGATGCGGCCGGCGCGCTCGAAGTCGAGGTCGGCGGCGGCGTCGCGCATCTGCTGGGTGAGCTCGCCGACGATCTCGGAGCGCTGCCCCTGCAGGAAGCGCTCGACCTGGCGGACATGGCGGGCGTACTCGACGGTGTCGATCATGCCGGCACACACGCCCGGACCGCGCCCCACGTGGTAGTCGAAGCACGGACGGCACCTCTCGGCGAGCACGAGGTTGGCGACGCTGGCCTGGTCCGGGTCGCGCTCGAGGATCCTCTTTGCGCGCTTCCACTCCGCGCACGTGGCCAGGCAGATGGGCACGACCTTGCGCAGCGTGTCGATGGTGGCGCGCGCGGCGCGGGCGTCCGTGTAGGGGCCAAAGTAGCGCGTGCCCTTGCGGTGGCGCTCGCGCGTGTACTTGATGGCCGGGAACACGTCGGACTCGGTGATCGCGATGTAGGGGTAGGACTTGTCGTCCTTGAAGTCGACGTTGAAGTACGGGTGGTACTGGGCGATGAGGTTGCGCTCAAGGACGAGGGCCTCGTGCTCGGAGCCGACCACGACGTAGTCGAACCCCTTGACCACCTGCATCATGAGGGGGATCTTCTGGCGGTCGTCCTGCAGCGTCACGTACTGGCGCATGCGGGCCCGCAGGTTCTTGGCCTTGCCCACGTAGACGACGTCGCCCTTGGCGTCCTTCCACAGGTAGCAGCCCGGGTCCGTGGGGACCTGGGAGACCTGCGCGGCGAGCTCCGGGTCGACCGGAGACGCGCCGCGCGCGATGCCCTGGCGCTCCCCCATCCGCTACTCCGCGTCGGGGAGGTACTTCTTGAACTTGGAGATCTGGTGGACGTAGTTCACGCGGGCCCAGAAGCGCTGCGCCAGCGAGTCGCCAGGCCAGTCGAGCGCGAAGCTCGCCGTGTGGTCGCGGTACGCCGCCAGGATGCGGTCGCGCAGGGGACCGGGGGCCATGCACCTCTCGACGACCTGGTGCGGGACGCCCACGTAGACCCAGTCCTGGGACGCCTCGAGGCGACCGGGGGCAAGGCCCAGCACGGTGTCCTCGACCTGGACGCGCGCGAAGTTGATGCCGGCGAGAAGCACGAGCCACGAGCTGCGGCCGGGCCGGGCGTTCATCTCGAGGAAGCGGAAGCTGCCGTCGCGCTCGTCGAGCTTGGCGTCGAAGCAGCACATGCCGTGGTAGCCGACCTCCTTGAGGAAGCGGGCGACGGCGGCCTCGACCTCGGGGCAGCGCTCCGGGGCGATGGCGACGGCGTTGCCGATGGCGCCGGGGTGGTGGTCCTCCAGGCCGACGTGGCCACAGACCATGAACGAGACCTCGGAGTCGGCGTCGGCGTACGCGTAGACGGCATACAGGTGCGAGTCGTCGCCGGGGACGAGCTCCTGGACGATGAGGCTCTCGTCGTAGCAGGAGGCCTGGAGCTCGGAGTAGATGCGCTCGAGCTCGGCGCGGTCCTCGACGACGAAGACCTTCTTCTTGCCCTCGAACTCGGCGTAGTGGTACGCGGCCGAGTTGGACGGCTTGGCCACGAGCGGGTAGCGGAAGCCCTCGTCGTCGACGCGGCCGTCGGGGTCCGAGCAGTCCAGGAAGCGCGTCTTGGGGTAGCCCATGCCGATCTTCTCGCAGACGCGGTAGAAGTTCTCCTTCTGCGTCACGAAGTCGAGGACGCCGAAGTCGGCGACGGGCGTGTAGTACCAGCGCTCAAGCTCGGCCCTGTGCTGCGAGACGATGCGCGCGTAGAAGTCCCCGCAGGTCACCAGGAACGGGAGGCTCCCGCGCGAGCAGAGCTCCTCGCCCAGGTCGCGCAGGGTGGCGAGAAGGACGTCGGGCTCGTCGAGGCCCTCGACCACGCGGTAGTCCGCGCGCCTGGTGCGCGAGATGGACTTGACGTCGGAGCTGCCCAGGATGATGGGGCAGCACCCGTAGGCCTCGACGAAGCCGCGCACGTACGCGTACGCGGAGTAGTCCGCCCCCAGGATGACGGGCTGGATGATGCCCGGTAGTTGGTCCTTCGTGACGCCGTTGGGACGCGATGCCATGTGCTGCGACCTCCGTCTTGTTGCCCTGTCGGTCCGTCAACTATAGCGCGGCCGAGTCCCGCGGGTCCCGTGCGGGACCCTCTGCGACGAAACGAGCGCACTGCGGCGGGGGGGGCAAGAGGCGGGCACAGCGGGAGGCGAAGGCGTGGCGGGGGGGGCGGGAAGCGGGCTGGCAGCAGGCTGCACGCCCGGATGAAGTCAACGCCCGCCGTCGGCGCGTAGGGTGGGGACTCCCAGGGGACCCGACGAGAGGAGAGGGACATGGCGCTGTACTGGCGAGAGGCGAGGACCGCGGTGCGCTGCGACCAGGGCGCGCAGGAGGCGGGGACGTGGCCGTCCGACACGCTCGTGGTGCTCGCGAGCCCGGAGCAGGCGGCGGACCCGGCCTTCGCACAGGACCTGCGCGACCTGCTGGACTGGCGATGCGAGCGGGCGCAGGGGCACGGCGAGGGGGACGGCCTCGACGGGGCCGAGCCGCAGGGCCCGCTCGGCGCGCTGGCGGACGCGGTGGCGCACGACGGCGGGAGGCGGCCCGAGGTCCACGGCGACGGCTGGGACCCCGACGGGTGGGAGCGCGGCCTCGGGGGCGACGGCCCCGTGGAGTGGGTCGACGACGACTTGATGGGCTACCTCGGCGCCATGCCCGCCATGGGCCTCGTGGGGCCCGGGGCGGCACCGATGGTGCAGGTGTTCGTCGGGAGCTGCGGGAGGCTTCGCGTGGGCGAGTAGCGCGGCGCGCCGGCGGGATGGCGGCGCGCCCCGTGGCCCGCAGCGCGGCACGGCCCGCGCCAGGCCCGAGGGGACGGCCGCGGGCTAGCGGCGCACGACGCGGCGCAGCAGGCCGCGGACGAAGTCCACCTCGGGCATGCGCAGGGCCATGGCCAGGCCGAAGACGGCGACGAGCGAGGGGATGCCGCCGGCGACGCAGAACAGCAGCGCACGTCCGACGGAGCCGCCGACGGGCCCGAGCACGCGTCCGAGCCCGGAGATGATCGCGAAGCCCACCGCGACGCCCGCGGCGCCCACGACGAGGGACCTGAGCAGGGACGCGAGGATGCCGGCCGCGCCGAAGGGGCCGAGCTTGCGGCGCAGGCTCACGAGCATGACGACGTCGATCGAGGCGAAGAACAGGACGGAGGTGAGGGCCACGGCGAACAGGCCGAGGTGCTGGGCCACGAGCAGGCACGCCGCGGTCTGGATGAGCGATCCCACGACGTTGGCGGCGGCGTACAGGCCCATGCGGTGCATGGCCGAGCAGACCTTCTGGAAGTACATGCACGCGCCGTAGAGCGGCAGCGCCAGGACCAGGCCGCGCAGGTACGAGACGGTCATGTCGACCGACTGCGCGTCCAGCCCGAAGAACGCGGCGAGCGGCTCGGCGAACAGGTATATGAGCATGGCCATGGGCACGAGGTAGAACACGATCTTGCTGGTGCCCGCGCAGACCCCGCGGCGGAAGCCGTCCATGTCGCCCTGGGCATAGGAGTCCGAGAGCTCGGTGAACATGGCGGTGGTCAGCGGGACCGCGAGGATGGCGTACGGGAGCGTGTACCACAGGCGCGCGTAGTACGAGACGGACGCGCCCGACGCCGTGACGGCGAGCGACGCGCTGGTCTGGACGGAGGTGGTGACGTAGGTGCAGGCGACCATGACGAGCGACGGGACGCCCAGGCGGACGGTGTCGCGCAGGGCGGGGTCGTGCCAGTCGATGTGAAGGCGCAGGCGGATGCCGTGACGGCGCAGCGACGGCATCTGCATGAGGACCTGGACGAGCACGCCGAGGGGGTTGCCCAGGGCGAGCAGGACCAGGGCGAGCGCCTGGTTGTGCGGGGCCAGGAACGCGTAGGCGAAGAAGGAGGCGGTGGTGACGAAGTTGTTGAAGATGGGGGCCGCGGAGCTCCAGAAGTAGTCCCTCTCGGCGTTGAGGACGCCCGAGAAGATCGACGAGAGCGCGTAGAGGACGACCTCGACGGCGAAGATGCGGAAGAACCACGTCGCGAGGTCGGAGTCGAAGTCGGCGCTCGCGCTGAAGGACTGGGTGTAGACGATCTGGGCGGCGAAGGCGATGCCGAGCAGCGTGACGGCGCCCATGAGCAGCAGGATGATGGAGACGAGGTTGGAGGTGTAGTCGCTCGCGCCCTTGGTGCCGAGCTTGCGCTTGACGGTCATGTAGACGGGCAGGAACGCAGTGACGAGCATGCCGCCCACGACGAGCTCGTAGAGGAGGTTGGGCAGGTTGTTGGCGACGGTGTAGCAGCTCGCGAGGACGGTGGTGCCGAGGGCGAACGCCTGGCCCCAGGTGCGCAGGAAGCCGGTGAGCCTGCTCACCACGACCAGGGCGCTCATGAGGGCGGCGCTGCGCCCCACCTGCTCCTGGCGCGAGGGCGCCCCGTCGACGGGCTCGACGGCCCCCTCGCCGGCCCTCGCCGCGCCCCTCATGTGCTTGGGCTGGTAGCTCACAGCCTCTCACTCCCCCCTCGCCGCGTGCACGAAGTTCCCAGTATCCCATTTGGGGCCGGCACGGGCGCGGGAGGGAGGGCGCGGCACCCATCCTTCACAGCGCCCCGCGGTCAGCGGACGATGTCGGCGAGCGTGGCGTGCGTGAAGGCGACGAGGTCGTCGGGGGCGATGACCACCGAGAGGCCGCGCCGCCCGCCCGAGACGTGGACGCGGTCGAAGAGCTGGGCGGTCTCGTCCACCAGGGTAGGGAACGGGCGGCGCATCCCGATGGGCGAGCAGCCCCCGCGGACGTAGCCGGTGAGCGCCTCGAGGTCGCGCACGTGCACGAGCGAGAGGGACTTCTCGCCGGCCGCAGCGGCGGCCTTCTTGAGGTCGAGCTCGTCGGCCACGGGCACGCAGCAGACCACGTGCGCGCCAGAGGGCGAGGCGCACACGAGCGTCTTGAGACTGGACGCGGGGTCCTCGCCGAGGCTCTGGGCGATGTGCAGGCCCAGCTCGCTGGAGGTGTCCGTCTCGTCCACCTCGTAGGCCTGGCACTCGAAGTCGATGCCGGCCGCCTCGAGCTCGCGGACGGCGTTGGTCTTCTGGGGCCTCTCGCGGCGCGCCATGCTAGCGGCCCCCCGCAGCGGCCTGGCGGGCGCGGTCGCGGGCAAGCACCTTGGCGAGGTAGCGTCCGGTGTGGCTGGCCTCGACCCGGCTCACCTCCTCGGGCGTGCCGTACGCGACGAGGGTGCCGCCGCCGTCGCCGCCCTCGGGGCCCATGTCGATCACGCGGTCGGCCATCTTGATGACGTCGAGGTTGTGCTCGATGACCAGGACGGTGTTGCCCGCGTCGACGAGGCGCTCGAGGACCTCGACGAGCTGGCGGACGTCCTCGAAGTGCAGGCCCGTGGTGGGCTCGTCGAGGATGTAGACGGTGCGGCCGGTCTGCTGGCGGTGGAGCTCCTTGGCGAGCTTGACGCGCTGGGCCTCGCCGCCCGACAGGGTCGTGGCGCTCTGGCCCAGGCGGATGTAGCCCAGGCCGACGTCGCACAGGGTCTGGAGCTTGTTCTTGATGCGCGGGATGCTGGCGAAGAAGGCGAGGGCCTCGTGGACGGTCATGTCGAGCACGTCGGAGATGGACTTGCCGTGGTAGGTGACCTCGAGGGTCTCTCGGTTGTAGCGCCTGCCGTGGCAGACCTCGCACGGGACGTAGACGTCCGGGAGGAAGTTCATCTCGATCTTGATCTGGCCGTCGCCCTTGCACGCCTCGCAGCGGCCGCCGGAGACGTTGAACGAGAAGCGCCCGGGCGCGTAGCCGCGCGCGCGGCTCTCGGGGAGGGAGGCGAACAGGGCGCGCAGGTCGTCCCAGAGGCCGACGTAGGTGGCCGGGTTGGAGCGCGGGGTGCGCCCGATGGGCGACTGGTCGATGTCGATGACCTTGTCGACGAGCTCGACGCCCTCGAGCGAGTCGTAGGGGCCGACGGGACGCTGCGAGCGGTGCACCGCGTTGGTCAGCGCAGGCGCGAGCGTGTCGGTGACCAGAGAGCTCTTGCCCGAGCCCGAGACGCCCGTGACGACGGTCAGGGTGCCGAGCTCGACCTCGACGTCGACGCCGCGCAGGTTGTTGGCGCGCGCCCCGCGCAGGACGATGGCCCCGCGGCCGGGGTCGCGGCGCTCCTGCGGGGGCACGATGGCCCTGCGGCCCGTGAGGTAGGCGCCCGTGAGCGAGTCGGGGTCGGCGGCGACCTGCTCGGGCGTTCCCGCGGCCACCACGCGGCCGCCGAGCTCGCCGGCGCCCGGACCCATGTCGATGACGTAGTCCGCGGCGCGGATGGTGTCCTCGTCGTGCTCGACCACGATCACGGTGTTGCCCATGTCGCGCAGGCTCCTGAGCGTCTCGATGAGGCGGTCGTTG
>CALCDK010000120.1 GCA_937900605.1 uncultured Olsenella sp. | reverse complement strand
TGACGGGGCGCGGGCGTTCAGGCGGCGTCGACCGATGTCGCGATGATGTGGAGGAGCGCGGCGCACGGTGCTTCTCGCCGACGGACGTCCCTCCGCTCACGGGGGATTCGCGCCGCTCGCGTGCGGTTTACGGAGCCTTGAAATAACGCTTTCGAAAACGTCACCTTTCGTATAGGGTCCCTCAACATTCGTCCGTCAAGATGGGTGGCAGTCAAGCGGCCGCCCGTCGGCCGGATCGGAGGTCTGACATGGCTGTCCAGGACAACGAGCCCCGTCGCGGCGATCTCGCCGTCCGTCGCGACCCCGCGCCCGCCGGCGCGCCCGCCGGAGCGCGCCCGGAGCCGTCCGCCTGCCGCGGCGGCGAGGCGGAGCCCGAGGCCGTGGACGAGCCCGAGGCCGTGGCCGAGCCCGTCGCCGCCGACGACCCCTCGCTGAGGGTGCGCCGTCGCGTCCTGGTGGCGCTGTGCGTCCTTCTCGTCGGCGTGGGCCTGGCCGTGGTGTGGCACCGCATCCCGGTGCTGCTCGAGTGGGCCGGCGACCCGCAGGCCGTCAGGTCCTTCGTCGAGTCCACGGGCGTCTCGTCGCGCCTGGTCATGGTGCTCGTCAACGCCGTCCAGATCGTGCTGGCCTTCGTCCCGGGCGAGCCCATCGAGCTGGCCTGCGGCTACGCCTTCGGGTTCTGGGAGGGCACGCTGCTGTGCCTGCTGGCCAGCGCCGCCGCCTCGAGTGCGGTCTTCTGGGTGGTGCGCCGCTGGGGCTGGAGGGTCGTGGGGCTGTTCTTCGACCGCTCCCAGCTGGAGCGCTTCTCGTGGCTGCGCGACTCGCGCCGCGTCGAGCTGCTCATGCTGGTGGTCTTCCTGATCCCGGGCACCCCCAAGGACTTCCTCACCTACTTCGCCGGCCTCACCGGCGTGCGCTACCCGGCGCTTCTCGCCATCGTGACGCTCGGAAGGATCCCGTCCATCGTCACCTCCACCATGGCCGCCTCCGCGGTGGGCTCGGGCTCGTGGGGCCTGGCCGTCGGGGTGGGCCTGGCCGCGGTGGCCCTGGCCCTGGCCGGCGGCGTGGCCTACGCCCGCCTGCAGCGCCGCTCCGCCGGGGACTAGGTGCCCCCGACCGTGCCGTCCCGGCCCATGACGTCGCGCGTGCGCAGCCCCCGGGCACGACTCCCCCGCACGCGCGGGCGCCGGGCACGGCACCGCCTCCCCGAGCCCCCTCCCGCCCATCCCCGCGGGAGGGGGCCTCGCACGTCTCGCCACATCGTCCGCCCCCGTGCTTGCCATGCGCCGCCCGGCGCGCTAGAGTGTGAGGTAACCAAGGCTAACTTATTGGGGGTACCTGCATGGACATGAGGCTAGACGCTCTGGAGATAGGAAAGGACGCCATCGTCTCGTCGGTCGACGCGGACGACGAGGTCCTGCGCCAGCACATCCTGGACATGGGCCTCACGCCGGGCACCGAGGTCACCATGGTCAAGTACGCGCCCATGGGCGACCCGCTCGAGATCCGCCTGCGCGGCTACGAGCTCACCCTGCTGCGCGCCGACGCCGCCCGCGTGGGCATCGTCGACGTCCACGACGCGCACGAGCAGGCGCCCGGCGCGAGCGGCACCGGCGGCACCGCGCACCCCGCGCTGGGGGAGGGGCGCATCCGCCCGCGCAAGGGCGGCTCGGCGGTCCCGGAGGGCCAGCCCCTCTCGTTCGCCCTCGTCGGCAACCAGAACTGCGGCAAGACCACGCTGTTCAACCAGCTCACGGGCTCCAACCAGCACGTGGGCAACTTCCCCGGCGTGACCGTGGACCGCAAGGACGGCCAGGTCAAGGGCCACCCGGAGGCCACCGTCACCGACCTGCCGGGCATCTACTCCCTCTCGCCGTACACGAGCGAGGAGGTGGTGAGCCGCCAGTTCATCCTCGAGGAGCGGCCCGACGCGGTCATCGACATCGTCGACGCCACCAACATCGAGAGGAACCTCTACCTGACGCTCCAGCTCATGGAGCTCGACCGCCCCATGGTCCTCGCGCTCAACATGATGGACGAGGTGACCGCCAACGGCGGCACCGTGGACGTCAACCTGCTCGAGAGCTTCCTCGGCATCCCGGTGGTGCCCATCTCGGCCGCGCGCGGCGAGGGCATCGACGAGCTCGTGGAGCACGCCCTGCTGGTGGCCCGCCGCCGCGAGCTGCCCGGCCGCCTGGACTTCTGCGAGCCCGAGGGCCCGGACGGCGGCGCGCTGCACCGCTGCATCCACGGCATCTGCCACCTGGTGGACGACCACGCCCACCGCGCCGGCATCCCCACGCGCTTCGCCGCGACCAAGGCCGTCGAGGGCGACCACCTGGTCCTCGAGGCGCTGCACCTGGACCGCAACGAGCTCGACGCCATCGAGCACATCATCTCCCAGATGGAGGGGGAGTCCGGCCGCGACCGCATGGCGGCCCTCGCGGACATGCGCTTCTCGTTCATCGAGGCCGTCTGCGAGAGGTGCGTGGTCAGGCCGCACGAGAGCCGCGAGCACCTGCGCTCGCAGGCGATCGACCGCGTGCTCACGGGCCGCTGGACCGCGATCCCGGCGTTTCTCGCCATCATGGCGCTGGTCTTCTGGATCACGTTCGGCTCGGTGGGCGCCTGGCTGCAGGGGCTCATGGAGGAGGGCGTGGCCGCGCTCACCGACGTCGTGGCGGGCGCGCTCGCGTCGTTCGGGACCAACCCGGTGGTGCAGTCGCTCGTGGTCGACGGCGTGCTCGGCGGCGTGGGCAGCATGCTGAGCTTCCTGCCGCTCATCGTGGTGCTGTTCCTCATGCTGTCGCTGCTCGAGGACTCCGGCTACATGGCCCGCGTCGCCTTCGTGATGGACAAGTTCCTGCGCCGCTTCGGCCTGTCCGGGCGCAGCTTCGTGCCCATGCTCATCGGCTTCGGCTGCAGCGTGCCGGCCATCATGGCGACGCGCACCCTGCCCTCCGAGCACGACCGAAAGATGACGGTCCTGCTCACGCCGTTCATGAGCTGCTCGGCCAAGCTGCCGGTCTACGGCCTGCTTTGCGCGGCCTTCTTCGCGCACGGCTCGGTGCTGGCGATGGTCTCGCTGTACCTGCTGGGCATCGTGGTGGCGCTCGTCGTCGCCGTGGTGCTGCGCCACACCGCCTTCCGCGGCGAGCCGGTGCCGTTCATCATGGAGCTGCCCAACTACCGCCTGCCGTCCGCGCGCACCACGCTCATGCTGGTGTGGGACAAGGCCAAGGACTTCATCACCCGCGCGTTCACCATCATCTTCGTGGCCAGCGTGGTCGTGTGGTTCCTGCAGACCTTCGACCTGCGCCTCAACGTCGTCGCCGACCAGTCGCAGAGCATGCTCGCCGGCCTGGGCGGCCTGCTGTCGCCGGTCTTTGCGCCGCTGGGCTTCGGCGATTGGCGCGCCTCGACGGCCCTGGTCACCGGCCTCATGGCCAAGGAGAGCGTCATCTCCACGCTCATGGTGCTGCTGGGCTCCACCACGCCCGCCGTTCTGCAGACCATGTTCACGCCGCTGACCGCCTACGTCTTCCTCACGTTCACGCTGCTGTACCCGCCCTGCGTCGCCGCCATCGGCGCGGTCCGCAGCGAGCTGGGGGGCCGCTACGCCGTGGCGGTGTTCGTGCTGCAGTGCGCCGTGGCCTGGCTCGTGGCCTTCGCCGTGAGGCTCGTGGGCATGGCGCTGGGCCTGGCGTAGGCTGGTCCCATCGGAGGCGGCCGCGCCGACGTCCCGTTGTGGGGCGCGGCGCGGCCGTCCCCGTCTGGGGCGCAGGCCGGGTCTCCGCCGTGGTCGCCTCGTGGCCCCGCTCACGCCCGCGCCGTCGACCCCGCGGCGCTCGACGCCCTTTCGGCCAGGCTGCGCCCCGTCGCCACCGGGCGCCGCGAGCCCGAGCTCTACCTGTGGCGCCGGATGGGTACAACAGCCGCACGGGGCATTACCGCGCCCTTACGCGCGGCTTTCGCTCCCGGCGTACCGTTGACGGACGCGACATAAGGAGAGGCCATGACCGAGAGCGTCACCAAGGGTTCCGAGGACCCTGCCGAGAAGTACCCCGCCTGCGCCGACGGCGCACAGCCTGCGGCCGACGCCGCCGAGCCCCTGGGCCAGACGTACCACCGCGGGCCAGTCATCATGCGCGGGCCCATGATTCCCGAGGACACCACCACCGGCTGGCCCCCGACTCCTCCACCGACTGGCTGCACATGGACCCCTGGCGCGTCCTGCGCATCCAGGCCGAGTTCGTCGACGGCTTCGGTGCCCTGGCCGAGCTGGGCCCCGCCGTCACCTGCTTCGGCTCCGCGCGCACGCCGCGTACCGACCCCATGTACCGCGCCGCGCGCCACGTGGGCCGCAAGCTCGCGCAGGCCGGCGTCGCCGTCATCACCGGCGGCGGCCCGGGCATCATGGAGGCCGTCAACTGCGGCGCGGCCCAGGCCGGCGGCAAGTCCGTGGGCCTCGGCATCGAGCTGCCCCACGAGCAGGGCATCAACAAGTGGGTCAACCTGGGCATGACCTTCCGCTACTTCTTCGTGCGCAAGACCATGTTCGTCAAGTACTCCAGCGGCGCCATCGTGTTCCCGGGCGGCTTCGGCACGCTCGACGAGGCCTTCGAGCTGCTGACGCTGGTGCAGACCCACAAGGTGACCAAGGTCCCCGTGGTCCTCTTCGGCACCGAGTACTGGCGTGGCCTCATGGACTGGATCGACGGCTCGGTCCTGGGCGCGGGCAACATCTCGCCGCTGGACCCGGAGCTCGTGGTGGTCACCGACGACGAGGACGAGGCCGTCCGCGTCGCCATGAGCGCCCTGGCAGAGTAGCCGCCGACGCCCGCCTGCGTCTCTCGTCGCGTTCCCACGACCTTTAGCGCTTCTTTAGCCACGCCCCTCATCCTGGGTGTCACGCACCGCACGCAAGGTGCCACGACACGAGGAGAGGGGCGTCACATGTCAGGAGAGGTGCTCGTCACGCGCGGGCTGACCAAGCGGTTCGGCCGCGGCCGGCGCGCGCAGACGGTGGTGGAGGGCGTGAGCCTGCACGTGGGCGAGGGCCAGGTCTACGGCCTTCTGGGACCCAACGGCGCGGGCAAGTCGACCACGCTCAAGATGGTCTGCGGGATGCTGCGGCCCACGGCGGGGGAGGTGGAGTTCTGCGGCCGGCCGTGGAGGCGCGAGGACC
>CALCDK010000119.1 GCA_937900605.1 uncultured Olsenella sp. | reverse complement strand
GGACCCGACGGCGCGCCCCTCTCGCGCGTGCCACAATACCGGCAACGAAGACGGGGTCGCACCGGATGTGGCGCGACCCCGTAACGTCGATCAGAGGCCCCCAAGGCCTGCGGACCATGCCGGCCGTGCGGCCGCCGGGCCCTAGTCGACCTGGACGAGCGTGTGGACCTCGGTCTGCGGGTAGTCCTTGGCGATGACCTCGCGCGGCGAGAGGAACGCCAGCTCCAGGATGAACGAGAAGCCCTCGACCTTGGCGCCGGACTGCTCGACCAGGCGCGCGGTGGCGACGGCCGTGCCGCCGGTGGCGACGAGGTCGTCGACGATGAGGACGCGGTCCTCGGGCGTCAGCGCGTCGACGTGCATCTGCAGCTCGTCGGTGCCGTACTCGAGGGAGTACGTCTGCGAGTAGACCTCGCGCGGGAGCTTGCCCGGCTTGCGGGCGGGAACGAAGCCGCAGCCCATGCGGTACGCCACGGGCACGCCCACGAGAAATCCGCGGGCCTCGGCGCCCACGACCTTGGTGATGCCCCTGTCGGCGAAGTGGCCGGCGATCTGCTCGACGACGGCGGCCAGGGCCTGGGGGTCGTCGAACAGCGGGGTGATGTCCTTGAAGACCACGCCGGGCTCGGGGTAGTCGGGGATGTCGATGATGTGGCTCTCGAAGTCGAAGTCAGACACGTCTGTTTCCTCCATGGTCGCTCGCGCCGGGCCCTACGCCTGCGCGTCCTTGAACGAGTCCCTCACGCGACGGGAGATGAGCTCGTCGCGAACGGTGTTGGTGAGCCCGAGCATGCGGCTGAACGCCTGCTCGAAGCGGTTCTGCGCCTCCTCGGTGCGGTCCAGGTCGAGCCCGCCGGCCTTCTTGGTGTAGACCACGAGCGCCTGCTCGAACATGGCCGACTCCCTGTTGGCGGCGATGACGTACTGCCTCAGGTTGCGCGGGCTGATGCCGAAGTGGCGCAGCTCGTCGGCGATCCTGATGAGGCCGAAGTCGCGGCCGTCGACGAGGTCGCGCCCGTGTGGCGAGCGCGTGAGCGAGATGACGCCCGCCTCGGAGAGCTCGCGCACGAAGCTCACGGTCACGCCGAGGAGCTCCGGCACCCGGTCGATCGGGTGCAGCTTGTCGCGGACCTCCTCGTCGTCGGCCGGCAGCGCGATCGCGCCGGCGACGCCCGCGGCCTCGGACTCCCCCGCGTCGCCGCGCTCGAGCTCCTCCTTGATCACCGAGAGGGGCAGGAAGCGCTTCTTCTGCAGGTAGAGGATCGTCTCGAGGCGCCTGATGTCGCCCTGCGAGAAGAGCCTGTAGCCGCTCGGCGTGCGAGACGGGTTGATGAGGCCCTCGTCCTGCAGGTAGCGGACCTTCGAAACGGTGAGGTCCGGGTAGCTCTGCTGGAGCCGCTTCACCACCTTGCCGATGGTGAGATACCCTGCGTCCGGCATGGCCGCCCTACGCCTCCGTGTCGATCCTGCGCGGGCGCACGTTGGTGTGGAAGACGAGCCTGAAGGTGCCGATCTGCACCGTGGATCCGTCCTTGAGGTAGGCGCGGCTCACGATGGCGCCGTCGACCCAGGTGCCGTTGAGCGAGCTGAGGTCCTCGATCGAGGCGACGCCGGCGGCGAGCTGGGTGAGGTCCATGCGCGCGTGGTGGCGCGAGACCGTCATGTCGTTGAGGAAGATGGTGTTCTTGGGGTCGCGGCCCAGGGTGACGACGTCCGTGTCCAGCACGAAGGTCTGGCCGATCTGCGGCCCCTTGACGATGGTGAGGGTCGGGCGCACGGGCTGTGCGGAGCCCATGAGGTCGGGCATGGTGGCGTCGGCGGCCGGCATGCGGAAGATCTCGGTGGCGCCGCCGTTGGTGGTGTTGGGCATGGTTCTCCCTTCGCGTCGAATCAATCTCTCATGATAGCGCGTCTATCTGCAGGCGATGCAGTCCATCTCCACGAGGGCGCCCATGGGCAGCTCGCTCACACCGACGACCGCA
>CALCDK010000118.1 GCA_937900605.1 uncultured Olsenella sp. | reverse complement strand
AGCGCCAGCGGCGAGCGGTGCGCGATCGCGTCGAAGTCCAGGCACGTGGCCTCGCACGCCCGGCGCGAGGCCTCGCGCGCACGCTCGCCGCGCACGCCGCGGCAGCCCAGGGCGAAGGCCATCTCGCGCTCGACGGTCGTCTCGAAGAACTGCCGCTCGGGGCGCTGGAACGCCATGCCCAGCGCGGCCGAGAGCTCCCTTCTCGCCCCGGCGTCGCGGGCCACGTCGCGCCCGTCGAGCAGCACGCGCCCCTCGTCCGGGCGCACGAGGCCGCCCATGACCTCGAGCAGCGTGGACTTGCCCGAGCCGGTCTGGCCCATCACTCCGAGCGCCTCGCCGGCCCCGACGCCGAGCGACGCGCCGTCCAGGGCGCGGACCCGCTCGTCGGCCGTCTCTCCGTACGTCAGCACGACGTCCTCGACCGTCAGCAGCACAGCGCGCCCACCAGCCCCTCCACGGTCACGGGGGCCTCGCCGCACGCCGCGCCGGCGCGCACGAGGGCATCCCACACCTGCGCGGCGAAGGGCTCCTCGAGGCCCGCCCCGGCGAGCAGCGCCCGGTCGCGCAGCACGTCGGCGGGCGCGCCCTGGGCCAGCACCCGGCCGGCCGACATCACGGCCACCGAGTCGGCGTGGGCCGCCAGGTCCATGTCGTGGGTGACGAGAAGCACCGCGCAGCCGCGCTCGCGGCGGGCGTCGGCCACCGCCGTGAGCACCTCGCACGCGCCCTGGGGGTCGAGCATCGAGGTGGCCTCGTCGAGGACCACGAGCTCCGGGTCCAGGGCGAGCACTCCGGCGAGGGCGACGCGCTGCTGCTGGCCGCCCGACAGCTCGTGGACGTCTCGGCCCTCGAAGCCGGGCAGCCCCACCGTGCGCAGCGCGTCGGCGGCGCGGCGGCGTGCGGCGTCGGGCGCGCAGCCGTAGTTGAGCGGCCCGAAGCACACGTCCTCGCCGACCTCGGTCGAGACGAACTGGTTCTCGGGGTTCTGGAACACCATCGCGCAGCTGCGGCGCAGCTCCCAGGCGACGTCCGGGTCCGAGGCGTCCCAGCCGCAGACGCGAAGCGCTCCCTCCTGCAGCGGAAGCAGGGCGTCGAGGTGGCGCGCCAGCGTGGACTTGCCGGAGCCGTTGGCGCCCACGAGGGCCACGAGCTGGCCGGGCGCCACGTCGAGGCTCGCCCCTCGCAGGGCCGCGCGGGCGCGCGGCAGCCCGCCGAGGTCGGGGTCGTGCCCGTAGGCGTGCCAGACGTCGCGCGCGACGACCGAGCCGGCCGCCGCGGCGCCCCTGGCGCCCCCCGCGCCCTCCGTCAGTCCCATGCGCGCCCCCTTCCGAGCCACGACGACGGGCCGTTGCGGCGCGCATGGAGCGCGGCGGCGGCCCCGGCCGCACGGGCCCCTCGCCGCGCGGCCGCACACGAACCCCAGATTGTACGCGTCGGGCGCGTGGAGGGGCGCCAAGGCGAACAATGCGAACTCCGTGTTCGGTATCATGGAGGGGTCGAAAGGGGCACCCATGGACAAGCGCACCGAGCGTTCGCGTCGGCTCATCCAGGACGCGTTCCAGTCGCTCCTCCAGGAGCGCGACTACGGGTCGATCACCGTGCAGGACGTCCTCGACCGCGCCGGAGTGGGCAGGTCGACGTTCTACGCGCACTTCTCCGGCAAGGTCGACCTGCTCGCGAGGCTCGTGGACGGCATCTGCGAGCACGCCATGGCGCCCGTGCGCGCCGAGCGCAACCACGACTTCACCGGCCGGGCGTGCCCCGTGGCCTCCTGCGAGCACGTCCTGTGCCACCTGCGCGAGCGCGAGGGCGGCCTGCGCGCGCTGCTCGACGGCGAAGGGCTGCGGCTGCTGGCCGCGTGCCTGCGCGACGAGGTGGCCCAGCGCGCCGACGAGCTGCTGCCCGAGCGCCCCGAGGGGGCGGCGGCGCAGATGGACCGCGACTTCCTTGTCAACCACGTCGCCGGCAGCTTCGTCGAGATGGTCCTGTGGTGGGCCCGACGCGACCTGCGCGACGACCCGCACCGCCTTGCGGTGGACTACGTGGCGGCGATCGGCGCCGTCATGGGACACTGGCCCGTCCCGCCCGAGCTGCGCGACCCCATGCGGGCGCGCGGGGCGGCCTGCGCGCGCGACGGCCGCGACGGCCACGCGCACGGCGAGAGGGGCCGCAGCCACGGCGGCACCGAGGCCCGCGCATGAGGCGGCTGCTGCGGCACCTGCGCGGACACGTGGCCGACTGCGTCATGGCGCCGCTGCTCAAGGCCCTCGAGGCGCTCATGCAGCTCATGGTCCCCATGGTCGTGGCGCACATCGTCGACGCGGGCATCCCGGCCCACGACGTCGGCCTCGTGCTGCGCGGGGCGGCGCTTCTCGCCGCCATGGGCGTGGGGGGCTACGCCGCCTCGGTGCTCGCCCAGTGGATGGCGTCGCGCCTCGCCTCGGCCTTCGGGACATCCCTGCGAGACGAGCTGTTCGCCCACGTCATGGGCCTGGGGGCCGCCGACGTCGACCGCCTGGGGCGCGCGAGCCTCGCCACCCGCGTGACGAGCGACGCCCAGCAGGTGCAGGACGGCCTCAACATGTTCTTCCGCCTCGTGCTGCGCTCGCCGTTCGTGACGGTGGGCTGCGTCGTGGCGGCGTTCCTCGTCGACGGGATGGCGGGCGCCCTCATGCTCGCAGGCGTGGTCGTGGCCTTCGGCTGCGTGCTCGCCCTGGGCGCGGTGGCCTCGCGGCGCCACGCGCGGGTGCAGCGGCGGCTGGACGACGTGACCCGCGACGCCGCCGACGCGCTCGAGGGCGCGCGGGTGCTGCGCGCGTTCGGCCAGCGCGGGCGCGAGGCCGAGCGCTTCTCGCACGACGCGCGCGAGCTGGAGGGGGAGCAGCTCTCGGCGGCGTCCGTCTCGGCGCTCACCGGGCCGCTCACGTACGCCGTGGTCAACCTCGTGCTCGTCGCGATGCTATGGCAGGGCGGACTCGACGTGTCGGTCGGCACCCTCACGCAGGGGCAGGTCGTGGCCCTGGCCAGCTACGTGGGCCAGGCGCTCGTCGAGCTCGTCAAGCTGGCCAACCTGGTACTGCAGCTCTCGCGCGCGTGGGCCTGCGCGCGGCGCGTCGTCGAGGTCCTCGACGCGCGGCCGTCCATGGCCGACGGCGAGGCCGACGCCGCGCGCCCGACCGACCCGGGCGCGCCCCTGCTCGAGCTGCGCGGCGCGGGCCTGGCCTACCCCGGGGCCTCCGGCGAGGCCGTGAGCCACGTGAGCCTGCGGGTGCGCGCCGGCGAGGTCCTCGGCATCGTGGGCGGAACCGGCTCGGGCAAGTCGACGCTGGCGGCCCTCGCCGCCAGGCGCTACGACGCCACGTCCGGGCAGGTGCTCGTCGACGGGCGGGACGTGCGCGACCTCTCGCTCGCGTCGCTGCGCCGGGCCGTGCGCGTGGTGGACCAGGACCCCGGGGCGCTCTCGGGCACCGTCGCGTCCAACCTGCGGCTCGGCGAGCCGGGCGCCACCGAGCTCCTCTCGGCGCTCGCGGACGCACAGGCCGACGAGCTCGCCGACCCCTCCCGCGGCGGCCTGGGCGCGCGCGTCGAGGCGGACGGCCGCAACCTCTCGGGCGGGCAGCGCCAGCGCCTCGCTGTGGCCCGCGCGCTCGTGGGCGACCACGACGTCGTGGTCCTCGACGACGTGACCTCGGCGCTGGACTTCGCCACCGCCGCGCGCCTGCGCCGGACCCTGGCCCGCAGGCTCGCCGGCTGCGCCACCGTCGTCATATCGCAGCGCGTCTCGGCCGTGCGCCACGCCGACCGCATCCTCGTCATGGACGACGGGCGCGTCGCGGGCTGCGGCACGCACGGCGAGCTTCTCGCCGGCTGCGAGGTCTACCGGCAGATCTGCGCCTCGCAGGGCGCGACGGGAGGCGATGCGGCATGAGGCGCAAGACGGGGCGCGCCCTGGGCGCCGTGGAGTCGCGCGCGGTCCGGCGCGTTGCGCGCGGGCTCTGCGAGAGGCCCTGGCGGCTCTCGGCGCTGCTGCTGCTCGACGCGGGCGTGGTGGCGTCGGGTCTGGCGCTGCCGGTGCTGACCGGAGCCGCCGTCGACCGCGCGGCCTCCCCCACCGGCTGCGACCTCGCCGGAATGGCGCGGGTCCCGGCCGTCATGGCGGCCGTGGTCGTCGCGGGGGCGGCGTGCCAGTGGGCGCAGCAGCGCCTGGGCAACCGCATCGCCTACGGCTGCGTCGAGGGCCTGCGCGAGCGCGCCTTCGACGCGCTGCAGGGGATGCCGCTCGCGCAGGTGGACGCGCTCGGCCACGGCGAGCTGGCCAACCGCATCGGCACCGACGCCGAGCAGCTGGCGCAGGGCCTGGTCATGGCGCTGCAGCAGCTGCCGGTGGCGGCGCTGGGCGTCGTCGCCACGCTCGCGGTGATGTTCGCCCTGGACCCGCTCGTGGGCCTGGCCGTGGCGGTGCTCACGCCGGTGGCGGTCCTCAGCGCGCGCTGGGTCGCCACGAGGAGCGCGCGCCACTTCTCGGGGCAGACGCGGCTGAGGGGGGAGCTGGCGAGCCTGGCACAGGAGGGCGTCTCGCAGCTGCAGCTCGTCGCGGGGCACGGGGCGCAGGGAGAGGTGCTCGCGCGCTTCCGCGGCCTCGACGCGCGCCTGGGCGAGGCGAGCCTGCGGGCGGTGTTCTTCTCGTCGCTGGTCAACCCCACCACGCGCTTCGCGAGCTCGGTCGTCTACGCCGCGATCGGCGTGCTCGGCGCGCTCGCGGCCATCGCGGGGCAGATGAGCGTGGGCACACTCGCGGCGTTCCTGGGCTACGCGGACCAATACGCCAAGCCGTTCAACGACGTCTCGGGGATCGCCACCGAGCTCGCCGGGGCCGCCGCGTGCGCCGCGAGGCTGCTCGCGCTGGCCGACGCCGAGCAGGAGCCGGCCGACGAGCCGGGGGTCGCCGAGCTGCGCGAGCCCAGGGGCGACCTGCGCCTGGAGCACGTGGCCTTCTCGTACCCCGGCGGCGAGCCCGTACTGCGCGACGTGAGCCTCGAGGCGCGCGCCGGGCAGACGGTGGCGCTCGTGGGCCGCACGGGCTGCGGCAAGACCACCCTCGTCGGCCTGGTCATGCGCTTCTTCGAGCCCGACCGTGGCCGCATCCTCGTCGACGGGCGGGACGTGCGCGGCCTCACGCTCGAGAGCGTGCGCGGGGCCTGGGGGATGGTGCTGCAGGAATCCTGGCTGCGCCGCGCGAGCGTGCGCGACAACGTGGCCATGGGCCGTCCCGACGCGACCGACGAGGAGGTCCGCCAGGCGTGCCACGAGGCGTGCGCCGACGAGTTCGTCTCCCGCCTGCCCCACGGCTACGACACGGTGCTCGACGAGTCGACGTGCCTGTCGGCCGGCCAGCGGCAGCTGCTGTGCATCGCCCGCGCCATCCTCGCGCGGCCGCGGATGCTCATCCTGGACGAGGCCACCTCCGACATCGACACGCGCACCGAGGCGCTCGTCCAGCGCGCGCTGGGCAACCTCATGCGCGGTCGCACCTGCCTCGTGGTGGCCCACCGGCTCTCGACCGTACGCGACGCCGACGCGATCTGCGTGATCGAGGGCGGCCGCGTGGCCCAGTGCGGCACGCACGAGGAGCTGCTGGCCCAGGACGGCCCCTACCGCGAGATCTTCGAGGCCCAGTTCCACGACGCGTAGCCGGCGAGGGGGGCGCGCAGGTCGATGACGGGCATGGTGGCTCCTCTCGTGTGGGTGTGGTCACACCACCTTAGCAGCGGCGTGGCGAGAAGGCCAGCGCCCGCGCACACGTCCGCCCGACACGAAAACAGCCCCGAGGCCGATGCCTCGGGGCTGTGGACATGTGGTGGGCGTTACAAGATTTGAACTTGTGACCTCTTCCGTGTCAGGGAAGCGCTCTCCCCCTGAGCTAAACGCCCGAATGTCGGTGCACGCCGCTTGGGGAAGCAGCGCAAGGGCTATGTTACAGCCAACCGAGCGAGAAGCGCAAGCACTATTTTGAGAATCTTTCCCCGGCCCGGTGCCGCCAGCGCCCTACAGGTCGTCCACCAGGGCCGTCGACTTGGCGTACGCGGTCGAGCGCGCCTCGAAGAAGTCCGTCTTGACCATGTTCGCGTCGGCGTGCTGCGAGACCCACGCCATCTCGGGGGGGCTCGTGCTCGTGTCCGGGGAACAGCGCGCCGAACCCCAGCGACGACCAGCGCAGGTTGCCCAGGAACAGGACGTAGTCCTCGACCATGCGCCCGGTGAGCCCCGCGACGCCGTCGCCGACGACGTAGCGGCCCCACTCGACCTCCTGGCGCACACCCTCCTCCATCATCCGGCGCAGGCCCGCGACGGCCTGCGCGGTGAAGAGCTGCGGCTCCTCTCGCCTGAGCTCGCGGATCATGTTGCCGAAGAGCCACAGGTGCGTGCTCTCGTCTCGGTTGATGTAGCGGATCTCCTGGGCGCAGCCGGGCATCTT
>CALCDK010000117.1 GCA_937900605.1 uncultured Olsenella sp. | reverse complement strand
TTGGCGATGACGGTGGTGTCCATCAGGACCAGGTTGGGGTTCTGCTTGAAGAACTGGTACTCCTGGAACTGGCCGTCCTCGGTGTAGATGACCGAGAGGGCCGAGCAGGGCGCGTCGGTCGCGGCGATGGTCGGGACGATCACCACGGGCGCGTCGACCGCGGCGGCGACGGCCTTGACGGTGTCGAAGATCTTGCCGCCGCCGACGCCGACCACGACGTCGGAGCCGTTGGCGCGGCAGACCTCGACGAGGCGGTCGATCTCGGCCTGCGAGCACTCGCCGTTGAAGCTGTCGTAGGCAAGCGCGACGCCGGCCTCGGCGAAGCTGGCGGAGACCTCGTCGCCGAAGCGGCGCAGGCCGCCGGCGGAGATGACCACGAGGGCGCGCTGGCCGTAGGCGCCGACGTACCCGCCGAGCCTCTTGAGCTCGCCGGGACCCTGGACGTACTTGCTCGGGCTGATGAAGACGCGTGCCATGTTGCTTCCCCTTCCGTCGGGACCGTGGCCGCAGGCGCGGCCTCCCGCGCATTATAGCCATCGACCGCGCGACGGGCTCGGCGCTTCGGCGAGCGGCGGGACCCGACGGCGGGCGGAGGGGGGCGGCACGTGCGGTGCCGCAGGCGCGCCGGGGGTGCCGTGGCGGGGCGGGGGCCAGGGCCCGGCCGCGGCGAGAGGGGCCCGCGCGCGGGACCCGTGGCCGCGTGCGCCGCCGCGGCGGCCCGGGACGCCGCACGTGGGCGCCCGGGCCGGGAACGGCTCAGCGCCCGGACCTGCGGGACTCGACGCCCCTCTCGAGCATGGAGCGCGCGGTGCGGACGGTGACCAGGTAGTAGCCACCGTAGAGCACGACGAGGAAGACCGCGGTGGGCAGCAGCGAAGAGGCGACCTGGACGCCCGTCATGAGCTCGACCACCTCGTTGACCGAGGCGAGCGCCACGGCCGCGTGTGCCACGGCCACCACGAGCGGCAACAGGAAGTAGACACCCACCTGAGCGGACAGCGCCCGGCGCAGCTCGCGCGGCTCGGCGCCCAGCTCGCCGAGGACGCGGTAGCGCGCGGCGTCGTCGGAGGCGCCCGAGAGCTGCTGCAGCGCGAGGACCGCCGCGCAGGCCACGAGCAGGACGAAGCCCAGGTAGATCGCGAGGTACGTGAAGGTCACGGTGACGCCGCCCTGCTCGCCGAGCAGGCCCTGTGCGTCGACGACGTTGAGCACGGGCCAGCACTGGGCGGGGTCATCGCAGTCACCGGGGCCGTACGCGGCGCCAAGGGCGTCGAGCAAGCGCTGGTTGACGTCCTCTCGCGAGCCCGCGTACATGACGTCGAGGAAGGACTGGGCGCGCACCGCGGAGGCGGGGACCACCTCGTCGGGCACTACGACCGCGCCGGCCACCGATCCCATGGGGCCGTTGGCGATCTTGAGGTCGAGCACGCCGTCGGACGAGCCGGGAAGGTCGGTGCGGGCGCGCAGCTCGTGCCCGGCCAGCTCGAGCGTGCCCACCTGCCGTGCGAAGGCCGAGAAGAACGGCGCGAGCGAGTCTATGTCGCAGAGGAAGGCGAAGCCGTCGGGGCCGAGGTCGACGGGCCTCTCGCCGCGCTGCTCGAGCAGGGCGTCGACCTGGGACTCGGGGACCAGCAGCAGGTCGCTGTCGTTGGAGCCCTCGACGGCCTGGCGCGTGGTGGCGTCGAGGTCCGCATCGACGGCGTCCAGGAGCTGCCCCACGGTCACGCCGCCGTCGCGCGGCGCCACGTCGAACGCGTCCACCTGGACGGCGCTGCGGACCATCTGGTCCCAGCCCTCGACGTCGTGGGAGAGCGCGGCCTGCATGTCGTAGCCGTAGGCCGCGGCGGGCACGTCGCTGGAGCCGCGGCGCATGGCGTCCTCGAGGTCGCCGTCGGGCATGCTCACGATGGTCGCGTCGAAGGGCGTGCCCGCGCGCAGCGACTCGTTGAGTCCGTGCGAGACGGACAGGCCCGTGCAGACGCCGCACACGGCCAGGAACAGCATGGCGCACACCACCGAGACGGACAGCCACGCCGTGTTCACGCGGCTGTTGAGCTGGCGCAGGACGAACATGTTCACGCCGCGCAGGTACAGCCCGCGGCACGACTGCGCAAGGCGCAGCAGGAAGCCGGACGCCGAGAAGAACAGCAGCAGCGTGCCCACGCTCACCAGCGCCGTGGCGATGGAGAACCAGGGGCCCTCGGACAGGATGCCGTGGCGCAGCAGCACGGCGTAGGCCAGCGCGATCATGGCGAGGGCGACGACGCACAGGGCCGCGCACAGAGGCAGGCTACGCACCTTGACCTCCTCGCTCGTGCGCTCGGCGCTCAGCAGCTCCGCCAGGCTGCAGCGCGAGACGGTCACGACGTCCACCACGAGCGACGCCGCGAAGACCAGCGCGAAGCAGGCGACAGTGCGCACCGCGGAGTCGGCCGAGAAGACCGGCGAGAAGCCCGTGACCGTGCACTCGAACAGCGACGCCGTGACGTAGGTCATGACCTGCGAGGCCGCGAAGCCCACGAGCAGGCCCACGAGCAGCGCGGCGACGCCCACGACGAGCGACTCGAGCACCATGACGAGGCCCACGTGCAGCTGGTCCATGCCCAGCGTCAGGTAGATGCCGAACTCGCGCTTGCGCCTGCGCACGAGGAAGCGGTTGGCGTAGACCACGAGGAAGCCCAGGACCAGGGCCACGAACACCGAGACGCCGTCGAGGACGCCCAACAGCGAAACGACCTGCTCGCGCTGGTCGGCGGCCAGGTCGAGCACGGCGGTCTGCGCCTGGACCGTGCCGAAGGCGTAGAACGCGGCGACGCCGAACACGAGGGTGAGGAAGAACACCGAGAAGTCCCTGAGGGACCGGCGGACGTTTCCGACCGCGAGCCTAGCGTACATCTGCGGCCTCCCCGCCCAGGAAGGACACGACGTTCATGATCTTGTCGAAGAAGCGGGCGCGCGGGGCGTCGCCACGGCGCACCTCGCTGAAGACGCGGCCGTCCTTCACGAAGAGCACGCGCTGCGCGTAGCTCGCCGCGAAGGCGTCGTGGGTGACCATGACGATCGTGGCGCCGTCGGCGTTGAGCCCGTCGAGGCACTCGAGCAGGCGACGGGAGTTCTGGGAGTCGAGCGCGCCGGTGGGCTCGTCGGCCAGGACCAGGGCCGGGTCGCCCACGATGGCCCTCGCGGCGGCGACGCGCTGGCGCTGGCCGCCCGACATCTGGTGCGGGAACTTGTCGAGGACGTCGGTGACCTGCAGGCGCTCGGCGACGCGCTCGACGCGGGGCATGACCTCGGACGGGCGCACGTGGGCGATGGTGAGAGCCAGGGCGACGTTCTCGCGCGCGGTGAGCGTGTCGAGCAGGTTGGAGTCCTGGAAGACGAAGCCCAGGCGCTCGCGGCGGAAGCGCGCGAGGCGGGCGGGGCGCAGGGCGGTGACGTCCTGGCCGTCGACGAGGACCTGGCCGGACGTGGGCCGGTCGATGGTGGCGATGCAGTTGAGCAGGGTCGTCTTGCCCGAGCCGGACGGGCCCATGATGGCGAGGTACTCGCCCCGGGCCACGTCGAGGCTGATGCCGTCGAGGGCCCGGGTGACGTTGTCGCGGCCGCCGTAGACCTTCTCGACGTTGCGACAGGAAAGGACGGGACGCGCTGGGGTGTCCGATGCCATGGTCGTTCCTCTCTCGTGGGGGTGCGTTGCGAGACCATGGTCGCGCCGGGGCGGCCGCGCTGCCATGGGGCCGGCTTGCGCCTGGCTTGCGCTTTCGTAAGGTTCGCCGGCGAGAGGGGCCGCACGTCGCGGGCCGGGGCACGTCGCGGGCCGGGGCACGTCGCCGCCGGGGCGCGTCGCCGCCGGGGCGCGGCGGCGGGCCGGGGGCGCGGAGGCGTCAGGCCGAGACGGAGTCGGGGAAGCGCAGCGTCACGCGGGTGCCCTCCCCCTGGCGCGAGTCGAGGCCCACGCCCAGGCCCATGCGCCGGCACAGCTCGCGCACCAGGTAGAGCCCCATGCCGGTGGAGCGGGCGAACCTGCGGCCGTTCTCGCCGGTGAAGCCGCGGTCGAAGGCACGGCCCACGTCGCAGGCGGGCATGCCGATGCCGTCGTCGCAGACCTCCAGCACGGTCTCCCAGGCGTCGAGGCCCGTCTCGGCGCGAGAGGCGCGCAGCACCACGTGGCCGGGCTCCCCGTCGTCCCGGCGGTACTTGGCGGCATTGACCAGCAGCTGGCCCAGCACGAACGCGAGCCACTTGGGGTCGGCGCGCACCGTGGCGTCGAGGCCCTCGAGGCACGGCGTGACGCCGGCGTCGATGAGCGTGCGGGCCTGGCGGCGCAGGGCGTCGCGGGCGACGTCGGCCAGCACCACGCTGCGGACCTGGAAGTCGCGGTCCAGGGAGGTGCTGCGGGAGTAGTAGAGGGCCTGCTCGACGTAGCCCTCGATGGACGAGAGCTCGGCGTCGATGCGGTCGGTGGCCGGCGAGGGGTTGTTGCGGGCGACGAGGCGCGCCGCGGCGATGGGCGTCTTGACCTCGTGGACCCAGGTCTCGACGTACTCGCGGTAGTCGCGGCGGTCGGCGCGCTCCTGGCCCAGGCGGTCGCGCATGGACTTGGCGAGGCGCGACACCACGTCGAGGAGCAGCGCGGCCTCGGGCTGATGCGGGCAACGGGCGAGCTCGGGGGCGAGCAGCGGGTCCTCGCCGGAGTCGACGAGGGCGTCGAGCTCGGCCCACAGGGGGCGGCGGCGCAGCCAGTCGACGACCAGCGCGACGGCGAGCGCGCCGAGCAGCAGGCACGCGGCCAGGGCGAGCGAGGCGAGGTCCGCGCCGTGGGCGCGCAGGGCGAGAAGCGCCAGGCCGTCGCCGGCGAGCAGGGTCCCGACGATGGCGGCGCGGTCGCGCAGGTAGTCGGCAAGGCCCACGTCAGCCCACCTGATAGCCGAGGCCGCGGCGCGTGCGCACGAGGTCGCCCGCGCCGATCGAGCCGAGCGTCTGGCGCAGGTGCGAGACGTTGACGGTGAGGGTGTTGTCGTCGACGTACTCGTCGGTGGACCACAGCTCCTCCTGGATGCGGGCGCGCGAGACGACGGTCCCGACGTTGCGCATGAGCAGGGCGAGGATGCGCAGCTCGTTCTTGGTGAGCTCCACGCTGCGGCCGTCGTGCGAGGCGGTGCAGCGGGCGGCGTCGAGCGTTACGCCGCCGCACGTGAGGCGCGGCTCGTCCGGGCGCGCTCCGCTGCGGCGCAGGACGCTGGCGACGTGGGCCAGCAGCAGGCGGCCGTCGTAGGGCTTGGGCACGAAGTCGTCGGCGCCCAGCGACAGGCACATGAGCTCGTCGATGTCGTCGTCGCGGCTCGTCACCACGACGATGGGCACCTGGCTCGTGCGGCGCACCTCCCGGCAGACGAAGGTGCCGTCGACCCCGGGCAGGTTGAGGTCGAGGAGCACCAGGTCCGGGGCGAGGCGCGCCACCTGTCCGGCAAGGTCGTCGAAGCCGTCGGGCACGACGGTCCCGTAGCCGTTGCGCGAGAGCAGGACGCAGAGCTCCTCGCGGATCCGCTCGTCGTCCTCCACCACCATCAGGGTCTGCATGGCACGCCCCTCTCGCTAGTTGATCCCGCGGAAGCCGCGGCCGACGATCTCGGAGCTGGTGACGACGGTCATGAACGCGCGCGGGTCGACGCCGTGGACGAACATGCGCAGCTTCATGGCCTCTCGGCGCGTGAGCACGGACGTGAGGATGACCACGCGGCGACCGGAGTACGCGCCCCAGCCGAACTCGATGGTGGCGGTGCGGCCCAGGCGCTTGACGAGGAACTCCTCGACCTTGCGCGGGCACGAGCAGATCACGCGGCACACCTTGCGCTGGCGGATGGAGTCGATGAACGTGTCGACGACGAAGGTCTTGCCCAGCAGGGCCAGGACGCAGTAGAGGCCGACGCGCGCGCCGTAGAGGAAGACGGCGGCGCAGACGATGCCCACGTCGACGGCGAAGAGCGCCTTGCCGATCTCGAGGTCGGTGTGCTTGCGCAGGACCATGGCGGCGATGTCCGTGCCGCCGGTGGAGGCACCGATGTCGAAGACGATGGCGCTGCCGATGGCCGGCAGCAGGACGGAGAAGCACACGTCGAGCCACAGGTCGCCGGTCAGCGAGCCGCTGATGGGGAACAGCCACTCGAACAGCGACGTGTACCCCGAGAGGGCAAACGACGCGAAGGCGCTCCAGAACACCGCGCGCCGGTCGAGGAAGGCCAGGCCGAGAAGGACGAGGCCGATGTTGAGGATCCACATGTACGCCGAGACGCCCAGCTGCGGGAAGGCCGTGGCCAGTAGAATCGCCAGGCCCGACGTGCCGCCGAACGCGAGGTGGTTGGGAGACTTGAACAAGACGATGGCCAGGGCGGTGAGCGCGAGACCCAGGTTGAGCAGGAGGAAGAACATGAGGTGGCCGGGGCCGGTGGTGCGCTTCTCGGCGAGGCGCTCGCCCTGGGCCTCCTCGGAGGGGCTGACCGCCTCCGAGACGGGGGCGACGGGGTCGTCCCCCACCGCCGACGCGATTCGGTAGCAGTCGACACCGATGGACTCTGCGACGTCGCCGGTTGCTGGCATGTGGGCCCCTTTCCCGTCCGTACCCTGAAAGGAGAGTCTAGCAGCCCGCCACGGCATGGGACGGGCGAATGCGAGTCAGTTCGCGGGCCGGGCGCGGGACGGGGGCGCCGCGCGGGCCCCGCGCGCGGGCAGCGGCTAGCCCGACGCGAGGCGCAGCTCGAGCAGGCGCCTGAACTCGACGGGGTTGCCCGAGCCCGCGGCCTCGCGCATGCACTGCCCCACGAGGTAGCCGACCACCTTGGTCCTCCCCGAGCGCCACTGCGCCACCTGGTCCGGGCAGCGGGCGAGGACCGCGTCGACGATCGAGCCCAGGCGGGCCACGTCGGTGCACTGCAGCAGCCCGTGCTCCGCCGCCGCCCGTCGGGCGTCGGCGTCGGTCCCGTCGACGAGGGCGAGCACCTCGCGGGCCTGGGCGAACGTGAGCCCGCCGGCGTCGAGCAGCTCGGCCACGTCGCGGGCCTGCGACGGCCGCAGCGCCGAGAAGGACGGCGCGAGGTTCACAACGACCTTCGCCACCGTGTCCGCGAGCCCCCGCGGGGCGCCCTGGCACGCCGGCTCGAAGAGCCCCCAGAGGCCGGGGTCGGACGCGATGGCGTCGGCCTCGCGGCGGCGCAGGCCCATCTGCGCCTCGTAGCGCGCGCGACGGGCGTCCGGCAGCTCGGGGAGCATGGCACGGCACCTCTCGACGAACGAGTCGGGAAGCTCGAAGGCCGAGAGGTCCGGGTCGGGGACCATGCGGTAGTCCGCCCCCGACTCCTTGCCGCGCAGCGCGACCGTGACGCGGCGCGTGGGCTCCCAGTGGCGGGTCTGGGGCTCCACCCGGCCGCCGCGGGCGAGCTCGTCGGCCTGCCGGCGCACCTCGAAGGCGAGGGCGTCGTGCAGGGCCCTGAGCGAGTTGAGGTTCTTGAGCTCGGTCTTCTCGCCGAGGTCGTGGCTGCCGCGGCGGCGGACGCTCACGTTGGCGTCGCAGCGCATGGAGCCGGACTCCAGGGAGCAGTCCGAGATGCCGAGCGCGAGCTCGACGCGGCGCAGGGCCTCGACGAAGCGCCGCGCCTCCTCCGGGCTGCGCAGGTCGGGCTCGGTGACCAACTCGATGAGCGGGGTGCCGCAGCGGTCGAAGTCGAGGAGCGACTCGCGGGCCTCGGCTATGCGGCCCTCCTCGCCGCCGACGTGAACCATCTTGGCCGCGTCCTCCTCGAGGTGCATGCGGCGCACGTGGACGCGACAGGCGTAGGAGCCGTCGGGGCGCGCGCTGGGCGCGTCGGGGCGCTGAGCGGCCGAGCCGGCGGGCATCTCGACGTCGAGGGAGCCGTCCATGCAGAACGCGACGGGCCCCTGGGTGATCTGGTAGCCGCGCGGCATGTCGGGATAGAAGTAGTGCTTGCGCCAGAACCCCGCGCGCGGCTCGATGCGGCAGCCGAGCGCGAGACCGGCCATGACCGCGCACTCGACGGCGTGGCGGTTGGGCACGGGCAGGGCGCCGGGCAGCCCCAGGCACACGGGGCAGACGTGCGCGTTGGGCCCGCCCTCGCGCGACTGCGGGCAGCGGCAGAACGCCTTGGTGCGCACCGCGGTGAGCGCCGTGTGCACCTCGAGCCCGATCACGGGCTCCCAGTCGCGCAGGACCTCCTCGAGCGACGTCATCGGACCTCCCCTCCCATCGTGCGGTCAGCCGGCCCCGCGGCGGGGGCTGCGGGTTCGGGCGCGGGGGCCTGCACGGCGGACTCCCCGACGTGCGAGAGGTGCGCTACGGGCATGGTGCCTACCTGGGCCTCGAGCGCGGCGCACGCCCTCGCGAGAAGACCGTCGGCGCCCGGGGCGGCCTGGAGCTGCACGGCCACGGGGAGCCCCGAGCCCGGGCCGAGGCCCATGGGGACCGTCGCGGCGCAGGAGCCTGCCAGGTTGGCCACGCAGCACAGCGCGTCGGACGCGGCGGGCACGCGCTCGCCGACGCGCGGCGCGGACGCGGGGACGACCGGCGAGAGGAGCACGTCGCACGCCGAAAGGGCCCGGGCGAGGTCGCGCACGACGAGCGTGCGGGCGCGACGGGCGCGGGCGAGCAGGTCCCCGGACGCATCGGGGTCCAGCAGGTGATAGCCCAGCAGCTGCCGGGCGACCGCCTCGGGACCGAAGCCGGCACCACGCGAGCGCGCGACCTGCTCGGCCACGCCCCCGGGGCCAGGGACGCACAGGCCGTAGCGGACCCCGTCGAAGCGCGCGAGGTTCGAGAAGGCCTGGGCGCTCGACAGCGCGTGGTAGGCGGGGGCAGCGAGGGACAGGGCGCCCATGCGCACCTCGACGAGCTCCATGCCGGCGTCGCGCAGCGCGTCGGCGGCACGGCCGACGGCGCGGGCGACCTCCTGGTCGGGGGCCAGCTCGCCCGGAAGGCCCACGAGCACGCCGAGCCTGAGTGCTCTCACGCCGAGGCCGAGCTGGGGCAGGAGCGGGCGGCACAGGCCGACCGACGTCGCGTCGAGCGGGTCGGGGCCTGCGGCCGCCATGGCGTCGAGGGCGAGCACGGCCCCGCGGACGTCGCGCGAGATGGGCCCCACCTGGTCGAGGGACGAGGCAAACGCCACCACGCCATAGCGCGACACCGTCCCGTAGCTGGGCTTCATTGCGAAGGTGCCGCAGAGCGCGGCGGGCTGGCGGACCGATCCGCCCGTGTCGGTGCCCAACGCGAGGGGCACCTGCCCCGCCGCGACCGAGGCGGCAGAGCCCCCCGACGAGCCGCCGGGCACGCGGCCGGCGTTCCACGGGTTTCTCGTCGACGCGAGGGCCGACGACTGCGTGTCGGACCCGAAGGCGAACTCGTCCATGTTGGCCTTGCCGACGCAGACCGCCCCGGCGTCTAGCAGCCGGCGCGCGCAGGTCGCGTCGTAGGGGGCGACGTAGCCCTCGAGCATCCTCGAGCCGCAGGTCGTGGGCGTGCCCCGCAGCGAGATGTTGTCCTTGAGCACGACGGGCACGCCGGCGAGCGGGCCCAGGGGCCGGCCGGCGGCGCGGGCCGCGTCGACGCGCACGGCGGCCTCGAGCGCCTCGTCGGCCTCCACGTCGAGAAGCGCGCGGACCGCCGGCTCGGTGGCGCGGATGGCGGCGAGGGCCTCCGTGACGACCTCGACGGCGCTCCACTCGCCGTCCGCCACGCCGCGCGCGATGCGGTCGGCACCCAGGCCGCAGACGCTAGCGCCCATCGCCCGGCACCTCCCCGGCCCCGGGCGCCGCGGGCGCGACGCGCGGCACGAGGAACGCCGAGCCCCTCACGGCCGAGGCGTTTCCCAGCGCCTCGGCGCGTCCGAGCGAGCGGGCGGGGTCGGGCTCGTCCGGCGCCATGACGTTAAGCGGCGCCCCCGGCACGGGGCCGGGCCGGTCGTCGACGGCCTCGGGCTCCAGCCCCTCGAGCGGCCCCATGAGCGAGAGGAGCTCGTCGATCCGCGCACGCGCGCGGGCCAGGCCCCTCTCGTCCAGGTCTATGCACGCGCCCCTCGCCAGGTCGGCGACCCGGGCATCGTCAAGCGCCATGGCTCCTCCTCCCCCCGTCGGCGCGCCGGACGCGCCATCGCGCCCGGCCGCACGAACCGATTCTATGGCACCCGCGCACGCGATGCCCTGCAGTCATCTTCCAGCTCGCTGCCGCCGCACCTGTCGCCGCGTCCCGCCCGCGCCGCATGCGCTAGGCTCTTCTCGCAGGCAGACAAGAGAGGAGCCCCATGAACGACTTCACCTTCCAGTCCCCCACCAGGTTCGTCTTCGGCCGAGGCACCTGCGACGCCACGGGCGCCGAGCTCGCCACGCTCGGGCACCGCCGCGCGCTGCTCGTCTACGGCGGCGGCTCGGTCGTGCGGTGCGGCACGCTGGCCCGGGTCACCGCCTCGCTCGACGCGGCCGGGGTCGAGCACCGCGAGTTCGGCGGCGTGCGCCCCAACCCCAGCGTCGAGCTGGTCCGGGAGGGCGTCGCCGTGGCGCGCGAGCGGGGCTGCGACGTGGTCCTGGCCGTCGGCGGCGGCTCGGTCATCGACACCGCCAAGGCCATCGCGCTGGGCGTCTCCTGCGACGCCGACGTCTGGGACGTCTTCGAGGGCACCGCGCGCCCCGACGCGTCGCGCATGCCCGCCGTGGCCTGCGTGCTCACCATGCCCGGCGCGGGCTCCGAGGGCAGCCCCTCGACCGTGCTGACCAACGACGCGCTCAAGCTCAAGCGCGGCTTCACCTCCGAGCTCAACCGACCGGAGCTCTCCGTGATGGACCCCGAGCTCACCTTCACGCTCCCCGCCTACCAGACCGCGGCGGGCGCCACCGACATGATCGCCCACGTCATGGAGCGCTTCTTCTCGTCCGCCGGCCCCGTCCCCGTCACCGACGAGATCGCGTGCGGCCTCGTGCGCGCCCTCATGGCCGAGGTGCCGCGCGCCCTCGCGGACCCCGAGGACTACGACGCGCGCGCCAACATCATGTGGGCCGGCACGCTGGCCCACAACGACATCGCGGGCCTGGGCCGAAACGCCGTGCCCGGCAAGCGCGCGGGCGGCTGGGAGAGCCACGCCCTGGAGCACGAGCTGTCCGCCCACGACCCCGCCGTCACGCACGGCGCGGGACTGGCCGTCGTCTTCCCCGCGTGGATGCGCCACGTGTGGACCGCGGCGCCGGAGCGCTTCCTCTCGTTCGGGCGCGCCGTCTTCGGCATCGAGGCGATCGACCCCGAGGCCGACGGCGTGGACGTGGCCCCCGATCAGGCCGTCCGCGACGCGGTGCTGGCCACCATCGACGAGCTCCAGGCTTTCTTCTCGTCCATCGGGATGCCGCGCACCCTCGGCGAGCTGGGCGTCACCGAGTCCGACGTCCCCGCGCTGCTCCAGACGCTCGAGCGCAACCGCGGCCCCGTCTTCGGCGACCTGGTGCCGCTCACCATGGCCGACGCCGGGCAGATCTACCGCAGCGCGCTCTAGGCGCGGGCGAGAGGGGCCGGGCGTCGCGGGCCGCGGGCGCGCCGCGGGTCCGGG
>CALCDK010000116.1 GCA_937900605.1 uncultured Olsenella sp. | reverse complement strand
CGCGCCTCGCACGCCATTCCGGTGAGCGTGGGCGCGGCGCTCGTGGCCCTCGGCGTCGTCTACGGCGACCTGGGCACGAGCCCGGTCTACATGACCAAGGCCGTGCTGTCCGGCCAGGGCGGCCTGGCCAACGTCGACGAGGCCATGGTCCTGGGCATGTGCTCGCTCGTCATCTGGACGCTCACCCTCATCACCACGGTGAAGTACGTCCTCATCGCCATGCGCGCCGACAACCAGGGCGAGGGCGGCCTCTTCGCGCTCTACGGCCTCGTGCGCCGCAACGCGCGCTGGCTCATCGTCCCGGGCATGGTGGGCGGCGCGGCGTTTCTCGCCGACTCGGTGCTCACGCCCTCCGTGGCCATCTCGTCGGCCGTCGAGGGCCTGCGCGCCATTCCCGCCGTGGAGCACACGCCGCTGGCGCAGCCCGGGGTCCTCATGTGGGTCTCCATCGCGATCATCCTGGCGCTCTTCGCCATCCAGCACGCGGGCACCGACAGGATCGGGCGCGCCTTCGGCCCGGTCATGGCGCTGTGGTTCGGCTTCCTGGCGGTGGCCGGCGTCGCCAACTTCGCCGGCGACTGGCAGATCCTGCGCGCCTGGGGCATCCGATTCCTGCTGAGCCCGGACAACCGCGCCGGCCTCGCCATCCTGGGCAGCGTGTTCCTCACCATCACGGGCGCGGAGGCCCTCTACTCCGACATCGGCCACGTCGGCCGCGGAAACATCTACGTCACCTGGCCGCTCGTCAAGGTCTCGCTCATCCTCAACTACCTGGGTCAGGGCTCGTGGCTGCTGCGACACGCCGGCGACGCCGCGCTCATGGGCGTGGAGGACCTCAACCCGTTCTTCCAGATGCTGCCCTTCGGCGTGCGCCCCGTCGCGGTGCTCTTCGCGGTGGTCGCGGGCTTCATCGCCAGCCAGGCGCTGGTGTCCGGCTCGTTCACGATGGTCTCCGACGCCGTCAAGCTCCACTGGCTCCCGCGCATGCGGGTGTTCTACCCCTCGGCCAGCAAGGGCCAGATCTACGTGCCCGTGGTCAACGCCATCTTGTGCCTGTCCTGCGTGGGCACGCTGCTGCTGTTCCGCACGAGCCACAACATGGAGGCCGCCTACGGCTTGGCGCTCACGGTCACCATGCTGAGCACCACGGTCCTTCTCGCCAGCCACATCCGCCACGCCTGGCACTCCACCGTCGGCTCGGTGGCCTACCTGCTCTTCTTCGGGTCCATCGAGCTCGCCTTCTTCGCCTCCAGCCTCACGAAGTTCTTCCTGGGCGGCTACGTGACCGTCGCCTTCGCCGCAGTCATCCTGTTCGTCATGTTCTGCTGGCACCGCAGCTCCACGATCGAGCTGTCGCGCAAGCGCCACGTCCCGGCCGAGGAGTTCGTGCCCGCGTTCGCCCGCCTGCACGACGACGAGTCGATCGACCGCGACTTCGACAACGTGGTCTACCTCACCGGCGACCCCGACCTCACGCGCCTGGACCGCAACGTGCTCTACTCGGTGTTCCACGGCCGTCCCAAGCGCGCCCGTGCGTGGTGGTTCGTCACCATCGTGGTCTGCGACGAGCCGTACACCTGCGAGTACGCGGTGGAGTCCTACGGGACGGACTTCCTGTTCCGCGTGCGCCTGCGCCTGGGCTTCAAGGTGGACCAGAACGTCCGGCTGTTCCTCGAGCAGATCGCGCGCGACCTCGTGGCGCAGGGGCAGCTCGCCGCGCGGGACGACGCGTACCCGGACTTCTCGGACCATCCCTCGCCGGGCAGCTTCCAGTACGTCGTGCTCACGGACACCCTCACGCCCAAGAGCGCCATCCCGGCGGGCATCGACCGCGTCGCCGTCTCGCTCAAGTACGCGCTGTCGCGCCTGTCGGGGACCGCGCAGTGGTTCGGCCTCGAGTGCACCAACCCCATCGAGGAGAACGTCCCCTTCCTGGTGGACCCGCGCGAGCCACCCGAGATCCTGCGCGTGCGCCTGCGCGGCCAGGACCTGCCGCCCGCGGTCGAGGCCCCCATGCGCGCCTCCTGGCGCCGTGCCGCCGAGCGCGCCCGCGCCGAGGGCAGGGCCGAGGTCCCCGTCATGCCGGACTGCGCCGGCGACCTGCGCCGCGACTGGCCCGACGGCATGGACCCGGACCTCGCCGACGCCCCCGGCTCCCGGGACGGCGACTAGCGTGGCCGCCTCCCAGCGCGCCTGCGGCCTGCCCCCGGTGGTGGGCCCGGGCTGCCGGGCGCTCGTGCTCGGCTCGTTCCCCTCGGTCCTCTCCCGCGAGACGGACTTCTACTACGGCAACCCGCGCAACCGCTTCTGGCGCGTGCTGTCCGCCTGCCTCGGCGAGCCCGTCCCGGCAGACGACGACCTTGCCGAGAAGCGCGCCCTGCTCCTGCGCCACGGCATCGCCCTGTGGGACGTGGTGGCCAGCTGCGGCGGACTCCTCGATCCGCGAGGTGGTGCCGGTGGACCTCTCGCTCGTGACGTCCGTCGCGCCCGTGGGGCGGGTGCTGTGCAACGGTGGCGCCGCGGGCCGGCTCTACCGCCGCTGGCTCGAGCCCTCCTGCGGACTTGCGGCCCGCGTCCTGCCGTCGACGAGCCCGGCCAACGTCGCGTGGTCGCTCGAGCGCCTGGTGGGGGAGTGGGGCCCCGTCCTGCGCGAGGCCGGCGTGCGCTGAGTGCGGGCGGTCCCGGCGGTGGTACGGCCGTGGCGCGCGGCGTCCCGGTTGCGGCCCGGCCGTGGCGCGCGGCCTGGGCCCGCGCCTCGCCGCCCGCCACGGTCCCCTGCGCGGATACTTCACACGCATGCGGTAGACTCTCATGGCACCTGTCAGGCCCGACGGGCCCCAACCGCGCGCGAGGCGCGCAAGAAACGGACGCTACTCCATG
>CALCDK010000115.1 GCA_937900605.1 uncultured Olsenella sp. | reverse complement strand
TCGAGGTCGACGAGAAGGGCAAGATCAGCCTCGACCGCATCGACAAGCCCGAGGCTCCCGCCGGCTCCGGCCGCTCCAACGGCTCCGACTCCGACCGCCCGCGCCGCGACCACCGCGGCCCGCGCCGTCACCCCGGCGACCGCGGCGACTCCGGCGAGCGCCGCCAGCCGCGCCGCCACCACGACGCCTAGCCCTTCGGCCGCGTCCGCATAGCACCAGCGCTCCCAACCGGGGCGGGACCCGCGCACGCGCGCCGAGGCCCCGCCCCGGTCGCCTTTCCCGGCGGCCCCGCGCCGTGAAGCCCGTATGGAACATCCGGGGTGCGCGCTCCTTCTCGCTTACAATGGGGACTATGTTCGCACTGGCCAACTTCCGCGTTGGCATCGACTGCGCATCGTTTGCGGGGTCCCGGCAGTCCCGGGGCGTGCCCGCTCCCATAGCACCGCCCACGCTCATCGAAAGGAACCCACCAGGAATGCCAAAGAAGGACACTGCGCTCAAGATCATCCCGCTGGGAGGCCTTGACGGCATCGGCAAGAACATGACCGCCTTCGAGTACGGCGACGACATGATCCTCGTCGACGCCGGCCTCATGTTCCCCGACGAGGGCCAGCCCGGCATCGACCTCATCCTGCCCGACTACACCTACGTTCTCGAGAACGAGGACAAGCTGCGCGGCATCATCATCACTCACGGCCACGAGGACCCCCCCGGCGCGCTGCCGTTCCTGCTCATGGACCTCACCCACAAGGTGCCCATCTACTCCTCCAAGCTCACCCTCGGCATGATCGAGGGCAAGCTCGCCGAGCACAACATCAAGTCGCCCAAGTTCCGCGAGGTCCAGGACGGCTCGACCATCACCCTCGGCGCCTTCAACGTCACCTTCTTCTCCATGACGCACTCCATCCCGGCTGCTCTCGGCGTGTTCATGAGCACGCCCGCCGGCACCGTGATGCACACGGGCGACTTCAAGCTCGACCTCACGCCCATCGACGGCCGCAGGCCCAACTTCCACGCGATCAACAAGTTCGGCGCCCAGGGCGTCGACCTGCTGCTTTCCGACTCCACCAACGCCACGAGGCCGGGCTTCACCCAGTCCGAGGCCGCAGTCGGCCCCAGCCTGCGCCACATCATCAAGAACGCCCCCGGCCGCGTCTTCGTGGCCTCCTTCTCCAGCCACATCCACCGTCTGCAGCAGATCTGCGACGCCGCAACGGCCGTCGGCCGCAAGGTCGTCGTGACCGGCCGCTCCATGGTCACCAACACCAAGGTCGCGCGCCAGCTCGGCTACCTGCGCATCGACGAGGACGACATCATCGACGCCTACGACGTCGACCGCATCCCCGACGAGAAGATCGTGGTCCTGTGCACCGGCAGCCAGGGCGAGCCCCTCTCGGCGCTCGCGCGCATGGCCAACGGCGAGCACAAGTCCCTCTCCATCCACGAGAGCGACACCGTGATCATCTCCGCCACCCCGGTCCCGGGCAACGAGAAGAGCGTCCAGGCCATTATCAACTCGCTGTCCAAGATCGGCTGCGAGATCTATGACAAGAGCCGCATGCTCGTGCACGTCTCGGGCCACGGCAGCCAGGAGGAGCTCAAGCTCATGCTGGCCATGGCGCGCCCGCGCTACTTCATGCCCGTGCACGGCGAGGCCCAGCACCTGCGCGCCCACGCCGAGCTCGGCGTCCAGATGGGCGTCCCTGCCTCCAACATCTTCATCCTCGACAACGGCGACTCCCTCGAGATGTGCCGCCACAAGGTCCGCCGCGGCCACGCGGTGGAGTCCGGCGTCGTCTACGTCGACGGCGGCACCGTGACCGAGGCCAACCCCACGGTCCTGCGCGACCGCCAGCGCCTGGCCCAGGACGGCGTCGTCACCTGCGTCGTCGCCGTCTCCAAGCGCAGCCGCCGTGCCGTGACCGTCGAGGTCACCTGCCGCGGCGTCAGCGCCTCCACGGCCGACTTCATCGAGTACGACGCGGCCGACGTGGTCCGCTCGCAGGTCGACAGGCTCGCCTCCAACGACGGCGTCAACGTCGACGCGATCCGCAGGGGCTGCCGCAACGCGCTGTCCAACCAGCTCTGGAGCAAGACCCACACCAGGCCGATGGTCATCCCGGTCGTGATGGAGGTCTAGCTCGATGACCCAGAGGAAATCCACCAAGGGCCAGGCTGGGGCACGTGGCGGGGCGAAGGGTGCGCGCGGCAGGAAGAACTCCTCCGGGCGCACCCCTTCGCCCCTCAGGGGCACCGCGCGCGGCGACATCCTCGGAGTCGTCCTCGCGGTGGTCTCCATCGCCATGCTCGTGGCCCTCGTCATGCCGTCCTCCGCGTTCGTGACCAAGGCGGTCCACGACGTGCTCGCGCTCGCCTTCGGCGCGGGCGCGTTCCTCGTGCCCGTCTCGCTGTTCCTCTTCGCGGTCACGTTCTTCGTCGAGGACGGCCCGCTCAACGCCCGCGTCGCCACCGGTGCGGCGATCGTCGCGGTGGGCGTGCTGGCCATGCTCTCGCTCAACCTCCCCACGGCCGAGGCCCTACCCCCCAGCGTCTTCTCGCCGGCCACCGCGCAGGTCGCCGGCGGCTAC
>CALCDK010000114.1 GCA_937900605.1 uncultured Olsenella sp. | reverse complement strand
CTACGACCTCACCAAGCGCCGCCCGTTCCGCAAGGAGGCCGAGGCCCGCGTCCGCGGCCTGACCGACAAGAAGATCGTCGAGCTCTTCGAGTCCGAGCGCGCCGAGCGCCTGGGCGAGAAGGACGAGAAGTAGCCGTTCGAGGTTCCGGCACGCCGGCATGGGTGCTAGAATGAGATTTCCAATGCCTTCGTAGCTCAGGGGATAGAGCACCGCTCTCCTAAAGCGGGTGTCGGCCGTTCGAATCGGCCCGGGGGCACCAGAGCGCACAGCAGGCCAGGGGCTATCACAGTCTCTGGCCTGCTTCTTGTTTGGACCTCATGTGGCGGGCAGGTGGCCGCTGCGACTCCCCCGCAGCCTGGCGCCTCTCGCCACGACGTCGACGTCGTGGCGCAGATGCGTCGAGCTCGGCGAGAGATCGCGCGCGGAGGCAGGCCCGCCCCTGACCCGCGTGCTCGCATCCTCTGGGATCTCCAAGAGCCCCTACGGGCACCGCCGCGCGAGGCCGGGGGAGGATGGGCACGCGGCGCTGCGGCCGCTCGTCGCGGGGGCGCTCGAGGTCTGCGGACGGCGAACGGGCTGGCCAGGGGCATGTCGCGCAAGGGCATGGGCTGCGACAGCGCCCGCGCCGGGGGCTTCTTCGGCCTGCTCGAGCAGGAGTTCCCCTACTCGGGGGACTGGGAGGGCGTCGGGGTCGCGGGGCTCATGGCCGAGCTCGACGCCCGGATGCGCTGGCTCCGCTCGGGGCGCATATCCGAGGCGCTCGGCTGGCTCACGCCCGACGAGCACCGACTCGCGCCAGGCCATGCGGTGTAGGTACAAGAAATCGTCCGCAGTCCCACCTCAAGGCCCTGTTCACCGTCGAGAAGGACATCAAGGTCCTGGGCCTCGTCTCGGTCTGCGACACCGTGTTCGGCATGATGGACAGCGTGGCCAAGGTCTTTGGCCTGCTGGGCTACAAGCCCTCCGCAAAGCCCGAGGACGTGCCGGCCGTCAACCTGGGCGTGCTCGTGGGCAGCACCCTGCCCAAGACCTTCGACCCGCTGACCACGACTGCCGTCGTGGCCGCAGCGGCCGCAACCGGCGTCGCCGCGATCGGCCTCGGCAGGCGCATCCGCGACCGCTTCTCGAACGACGAGGACTAGGACTCGGCCCTTGCTCGTGATGGCGGGCCGCGGACCCTTCCGCGGCCCGCATCGAAGCGCCCCCGCACCCGGTGACGACCAAGCGTCCCGGGGCGGGCGCGCGCCCTTGTGTCGGGGCGATGCGGAACGGGGCGCGACGTGGCCCGGCGCGCGGTCCAGTGGCGGCTCGCCGCACCGTCCGGAGGCCGTGCTGCCGCCCGGGGCGCGGCCGACTCACAGGTCCCGTACGAAGTCCTTCTCTCCGTCTGTCGGCTCGTGGGGCGGCGGCGGGGGTTTCTCGCCGCGCGTGTGCTACGGTGGCGAACGGTCTGCAGGCATCCGGCGAGGGGCATCGCATGAGCAAGGACGTCGCGCGCGTCATCGGAATGGTCATCATCGTCGTGTCGCTCGGCGTGTTCGCGTTCGAGACGATCGGCAAGCGGCGCATCCTGTCGCGCCTGCAGCGGATGCTGGCCGACGGCGACTTCGAGGGCGCGCTGCGCATGCTCGACGGTAAGCTGCCGCAGGTCCTCTTCCCCCGCTACAACTACCTGTTCATGAGGCTCAACGCGCTCGTCGCGCTCGACCGGCCCAAGGAGGTCGCCCAGCTCGTCGACGACGTGCTCGCCATGCGCCTGCCGGACCGCCAACGCATCGCGGTGCTGGTCAAGGCCTTCGACTACTTCGTCGAGAAGGGCGACAAGAAGCGCGCCAAGGGGCTTCTCGCCAGCATCGATCAGACCGACGACGAGATGGCCCGTCGCGCGTGCCACATGGCGTACGACATCTTCGTGAGCCGCTCGTCTCAGTACATCGACGACTTCGAGCGCGCCCTCGACGGCGCGTCGGACGCCGACCGGCTGCGCATGATGCAGCTGCTCGCCGTCCAGTACGAGAACCGTGGCGACCACGAGGCCGCCAGGCGCTACGCCAGCCAGGCCGAGGACCTGGCCGTGGCGCTGACCAAGGGCAAGATGGGGGATGAGCGTTAGAGATGGAGCTGGTTTCCTGCCTCATCGCGTTCGCGGCGTCGACCGTCGGCGCGATCTGCGGCATTGGTGGCGGCGTGATCATCAAGCCGGTCATGGACGCGTTCGGCGCCATGGACGTGAGCGCGATCAACTTCCTGAGCGGCTGCACGGTGCTGTGCATGACGTGCTACTCCGTGATCAAGGCCAAGCTCGCGGGCGACTCGCAGCTGGAGCTCTCGATCGACCTGCCGCTGGCGGTCGGCGCGGCCGCGGGCGGGCTCCTGGGGCGCGTGGTCTACGACCAGGTGGCGGGCCTCTTCCCGGACCCGAACACTGCCGGCGCGGTGCAGGCGGGCGTGCTTCTCGTCATCACGCTGGGCACCTTCGTGTACACGCTCAACAAGGAGAGAATCCCCACGCTGGACGTGCGTGGCCCCGTGGCGTGCCTGGCGATCGGCCTGGCGCTGGGCATGAGCTCGGCGTTCCTGGGCATCGGCGGCGGCCCGATCAACCTGGTCGTGCTGTTCTACTTCTTCTCGATGCAGACCAAGCGCGCGGCGCAGAGCTCGCTATACATCATCCTGTTCTCGCAGGCCACGAGCACCGCGTCCGCCGTCGTGGCGGGCGGGCTGGCCGGCGTGGCCCCGCTGATGCTGGTGGGCATGGGCGCGTGCGGCATCCTGGGCGGCGTCGTGGGGCGCAGGCTCAACAAGGGCATCGACGACAGGACCGTCGACAAGCTGTTCGCCGGCCTCATGGTGGTCATCATGCTCATCTGCGTCTACAACATGGTGAAGTACCTGGTCTAGCGCGACGAGCGCACGGCGAGAGGCGCGCTCCTCGCGGGCGGAACACCGTCGCTGCCACCGTATGGGGCGTGTTGCCGCACGGGTCTTGGGCTGCGGACGCCACGCGCACACATGGGCTACGAGAAGGGCCCCGGACGTCGTCCGGGGCCCTTGGTGTGCTGAGATGCGGTGGTGCGCAGCCGCAGGACGGTGCGCTGTCGCTGCGGGCGGCGCGCGCCGTTGCGGGGCGACTACTCGTTGGAGGCGCCGTTCTGGGTGTTGGCCCCGTCACCGCCGTTGGAGCCGTCGCTGGGCGCCTTCACCGTCAAGGTGATCGTGGAGCCCTTGGGCGCCTGCCCGCCGGACTGGCTCTGGGCCGTCACGACGCCGTCCTCGTAGCTGCCGCTGGCCAGCGTGACCTTGAGACCGGCGGCCTCGAGGGTGGCCTTGGCGTTGGCGTAGGACTGGCCCACGACGCTCGGGACGTTGACCATGGTGGTCTTGGGGCCGGTGGAGACGGTCACGGTGACGGTCGCGCCCTTCTCGACCTCGGCACCCTCGCCGGGGTTGAGGGAGATGACCATGCCCTTGGCGACGTTGTCGGAGGCCTCCTCGGCGTACTTGACCACGAGGCCGGACTTCTCGAGGGCAGACTTCACGACGTCATAGGACTTGCCGACGAGGCCGGTGGGGACGCTGCCCTTCTCGGGGCCCTTGGAGATCCAGTACTTGACCGGAGTGCCGGCGTCGACCTCCTTGCCCGCGGGCGGGTCGGTGCGGGTGACCTTGCCCTCGGGGACCTCGTCGCTGTTCTCGTAGCCGCCCACGGCGCCGGTGAGGTTGTACTTGGCGAGCGCGTCGTTGGCGGACTCGGCGGAGGTATTCACCAGGTCGGGGACGTTGACCTTCTCGGCGGGCGTCTCGCCCTTGGAGATCCAGATGTTGATGGGGCTGCCGGCCTTGAGGGAGCGGTTGGCGGACGGGTTCTGCTCGCAGACCTTGCCCTTCTCGGTGGAGTTGTCGTACTTCTCCTGGACCTCGCCCACGGTGAAGCCGGCGTCCTTGATGGCCTGCTCGGCCTGCGCCTGCGTGTAGCCCAGCAGGTTGGGGACGTCCTTCATGGCCGCGTTGGAGCCCAGCAGGGCGGAGCCGGCAACAATGGCGACGACTACGGCGACGACCGAAAGCACGACGCCGATGCCGATGTTGCGCTTGCGCTTGCGCTTGCGCTCGGCCTCGGTCTGCTCGGCCTCCTCGGTGGCGCTCACGGGGTGCAGGCGGCCGGTGGAGCCGGGCTGCGAGCTCGCGGCGGCGCGCGACATGGTGGCGGTGCCGCCGGCGATGGGCGGGACGGCGCTGCGGTTGAGGCGGTTGGTGGCCGCGGCCGGGATCATGGTGGTGGCGCTGCTCACGTTCTGGATGCGGCCGGCCATGTAGTCGCGCAGGGTGCGGTTGAGCTCGTCGGCGGTCTGGAAGCGCGCGGCGGGGTCCTTCTGCATGCACTTGAGGATGATTGACTCCAGCGCGGGGTCGACCGCGGGGTTGAGCTGCGAGGGCGGCTTGGGCTGCTCGTTGACCTGCTTGAGGGCCACGCTGATGGCGTCGTCGCCCTGGAAGGGGACCTGG
>CALCDK010000113.1 GCA_937900605.1 uncultured Olsenella sp. | reverse complement strand
GAGCTCGGTCATCTCGGCGTCGCGCACCGAGCAGTCGGCGAGCTTGCCGGGAAGGGCCGCGGACTCGAGCAGGCTCTTGCGGCGCGTGGCCTGACGGGCCTTCTGCGCGGCCATGCGGCCCTTGGCGGCCTGCATGCCCTTCTTGAGAATCTCCTTGGCCTGGTTGGGGTGCTCCTCGAGGTACTCGGCCAGGCCCGCGGAGACGACGCGGTTGGTGAGCGTGCGCATGTAGGAGCTGCCGAGCTTGGCCTTGGTCTGGCCCTCGAACTGCGGGTCGGGCAGCTTGACCGAGATGACGGCGGTGAGGCCCTCGCGAATGTCGTCGCCCTGGAGGTTGGCGTCCTTCTCCTTGATGATGTTGGACTTGCGGCCGTAGTCGTTGATCACCTTGGTGAGGGCGGTGCGGAAGCCCTCCAGGTGCATGCCGCCCTCCTCGGTGTAGATGTCGTTGGCGAAGGAAAGCGTGTGCTCGCTGTAGCCGAGGTTCCACTGCATGGAGACCTCGACCTCGCCCATCTGCGACTCGGGGGCGTCGGGGGCGGACTTGCCGGAGATGTAGATCGGCTTGGAGAGGCCGGGCATGATCTCCTTGCCCTCGTTGAGGAACTTGACGAAGTCGATGATGCCGCCGGCGTAGCAGAACTCCTCGACGCGCGGGGTCAGCTCGCGCTCGTCGGACAGGACGATCTTGAGGTTGCGGTTGAGGAACGCGGTCTCCTGCAGGTGGTCGTGCAGGGTGTCGTAGCTGTACGTGGTGGTCTCGAAGATCTGGTCGTCGGGCCAGAAGGTGATCGTGGTGCCGGTGGCCTTGGAGGTGCCGATTTCCTTCATCTTCTGGACGGTCTTGCCGCGCTCGAAGGCCATCTCGTAGATCTTTCCGTCGCGCTTGACCTGGGCCACGAGGCGCTTGGAAAGGGCGTTGACGACGGAGACGCCGACGCCGTGCAGGCCGCCGGACACCTTGTACGCGTTGTTGTCGAACTTGCCGCCCGCGTGCAGGATGGTCAGGACGACCTCGAGCGTCGGGATCTTCTTGACGGGGTGCTTGGCCACGGGGATGCCGCGGCCGTTGTCCTCGACGGTGATGGAGTTGTCCGGGTGGACGGTCACCTTGATCTTGGAGCAGAACCCGGCCATGGCCTCGTCGACGGAGTTGTCGACGATCTCCCACACCAGGTGGTGCAGGCCGGAGACCGACGTGGTGCCGATGTACATGCCCGGGCGCTTGCGGACGGCCTCGAGGCCCTCGAGGATCTTGATCTCGCCAGCGTCGTAGGCGTTTTCGTTCTTGTCTGCCACGCGTCGTCCCCTCTCGACTCTGAGCTGCGGTCATGGCGAGCAGCATCGTTTTAGGTCTGGCCAGGTGCGAAATCGAGCCAGATTTAACAATGATACCGCGCCTGGCGCGCTGAGAGGGATTCTGAGGGCCGCATTCAAAAACTACGTACGATTTGCCCTCTGACGGCGATACGACTGGCTCATGGCGCGAGAGACGCTTTCGCGCAGGCCCTCGGGAAGGTTCGCGCACGCTGACGCGACCTGCTCGCGCTCCTGGGCGGTGAGCTCCGGCAGGGGCGGCTCCTTCTTGCGGCCGGCCGGCGCGGCGGGGGCGGCGTCGGGCGATGCGGCCGTCGGGTCCGCCTCGCCTGGGGCCTGGCCGCGGGGGCGCTTGGAGACCTGGAAGCGCATCTCCGAGAAGCGAAAGCCCGCCATGGCCATGCGTGCCACGTAGATCTCGCGGTTGGCGGTGAAGTCGACGGCACGCGGGCGCGTGTCCACGTAGACCACGAGCAGCGGGTCCACGCCCGGACGGCTCGACTCCTTCACGAACAGGCCGCAGGTGTGCTGCCGCTCGATGTCGCCGTTGACCGAGAACCACGCGCGGCGGACCTTGGCGGCCAGGCTCAGGCCCTGGGCGTTTTCGGGCTTGGACGCGAAGCCGCGCAGCAGGTCGCCGACACTGCGGCCGCCCTCCTCGCGGCGGCGGGCGCTGGCCTCCAGCGTGCTGTGCGGGCGGCGGGACGCGGCGTCGCGGGCGGCGGCGTCGACGGGCGCGCCGGCACGGGAGGCGCCGCCTCGGGATGCGGAGGCGCGGCCGGAGCCGGCGCGGTGGGCCTCACTGCCTGCCAAACTCGATCACCTCCGACGCGTCGAGGACCTCCTGCGAGAAGTACCCCAGGTTGGTGGTCGTGACCACGGTCTGGATGCCGCGGCCAGCCAGGCGCAGCACGCTCTCCCTGCGCGAGGCGTCCAGCTCGCTCATCACGTCGTCGAGGAGCAGCAGCGGCGTCGAGCCCACGAGCTCGGAGGCCAGCTCGACCTCGGCGGTCTTGAGCGCGAGCACCACGGAGCGCTGCTGGCCCTGGCTCCCGAAGGCGCGCGCGTCTCGCCCGTCGACGAGGAACGCGACGTCGTCGCGGTGCGGGCCCACCGTGGTCTGCTGGCGTCGAAGGTCTTCGTGGCGCACCGCGGCCAGGCGCTCGGCGAAGGCCTCGCGCAGCTCGTCGCGGGACAGCGAGGCCGCGCCGTCGCCCAGGGTGCAGCGGTACTCGCACGTCAGGCTCTCGCCGCCGGAGATCTGCTCGTAGGCCGCCGAGGTCTTCTCGGCAAGCCGAGAGAACAGCCTCAAGCGGCTTGCCAGCAGCGTGGCACCACCCAGTGCGACGGAGGCGTCCCACGCGTCGAGCAGCGACAGGTCCGGCGACGGCTCCTTGAGCAGGCGGTTGCGCTGCTCGACGGCGCGCTGGTACGCGGCCAGCACGTTGGCGAAGCCGCGGTTGGCCTGCCGCCCGAAGTCGTCAAGCTCGGCGCGGCGGTGCGAGGCGCCGCTCTTCACCAGGACCAGGTCGTCCGGCGAGAAGAGCACGCTCATCAGCGTGCCGGCAACGTCGCCCGCCTGGCAGCGCTTGCCGTTGCGCGAGAAGGACCTTCTCGCCGGGGTGACGTCGCAGCGCATGTCGATCACGCGTCCGTCCCCCTCCATCCGCGCGTCGATGCGCGCGGACTCGGCGCCGTCGCGCACGAGCTGCCGGGGCGTGGGGCGGCGGAAGGACGTGCCCGCCGTGAGCAGCTGCAGCGCCTCGACGGTGCAGGTCTTGCCCACGGCGTTGGGCCCCACGAGGATGGTCGTCGTGGGGGACAGCGCCACGGACCTGCGCTCGAAGCACCGGAAGTCCGCGAGGGCGAGCTCTGTGACCAGCAGCGACACGTCGGCCTAGAGGCGGACGGGCATGAGCAGGTACAGGTAGTTGACGCGCCCGTTGCACTTGAAGATGCCGGGCTGCGTGGGGCCCTGCAGCTCGAGGCGCATCTCCTTGTTGCCCGAGACGGCCGCCAGGCAGTCGCTCACGTAGTGGTAGTTGAGCGCGATGGACAGGCTCTGGCCCTCGGCGCTGACGTTGAGCAGCTCGGAGGACTCGCCCTGCTCGGGGGAGCTGGCGGACATGCGCATCAGCGCGCCGTCGACGTCGACGTCGAAGCGCACCGACGCGTTCTGCACGGCGATGGCCGAGACGCGCTTGAGCGCGGCGCTGAACTCGGGCACGTCGATGGCGACGGCCGTGGCGCACGACGGCGGGAGCAGCTGGCGGTAGTCGGGGAAGTTGCCCTCGATGCGTCGGGAGACGAAGGTCGTGTTGCCGAAGCTGAACACGATCTGGTTGGCCGCGATGCCGATCTGGACGGTCTCCTCGACGGACGGGAGCGCCAGGACGTCATGGAAGGTGCCGCCGTCGACGATGGCGCAGAAGGGCTCGGGCGAGGGGGTCTCGACGTTGGAGTCGCAGACGGCCAGGCGGAAGGAGTCCGTGGCGACCATGCGGATGGTGTTGTTCTCGACGGTCAGCTTGATGCCCTGCAGGATGGGGCGGGAGCTCTCCTTGGAGACGACCTTGCAGACCTTGTCGACCATCGTGGAGAGCAGGTCGGACGGCAGGTCGATGGTCTGCTCCGGGCACAGCTCCGGGAAGGCGGGCCAGTCGGCAGGGTTGAGCGTGTTCAGGCGGTAGCTGGACTTGTCACACGAGACGCTGACGCTCCTCTCGCCGCCCTCGAAGACCACGGCCGCGTCGGGGAGGTTCTTCACGATGGTCGTGATGACCTTGCCGGAGACGACCGTCTCGCCGGGCTCCTCGACGTTGGCGGGGATGAGGTGGCGGATGGAGATGGTCAGGTTGTTGGTCTGGAGCTCGAGCGCGCCGTCGGTGGCCCTGAGGTAGACGCCCGAGAGGATGGGGAGCGTGGAGGCGCCCATGCCCTTGGCCACCACGGAGAGAGCCCTCATGAGGGAGGATTGGCTGACGGTGAACTTCATGCGCGTCCCTTTCTGTTTGTTCTTTAGATAGATAGAGGTACAGCAGTAATAATAGGGTCTGTAGATAAGTAGAAAACCCAGTTGCCATGCAGGTCACAGCCGGTTTTCTTCCACCGAGAAGAGCGGTCGGATTTCAACAGCCGTCTACACTGGGGCGCCTGTCGAAAAGTGCTTCTACAGGGCGGGCGGGGTTTTCGACACGTTCCCACAAGTTTTGGCCAACGTTGTCGACAGCCCCTCTCGCCCCGCGGGCCGCGCCTATGCGTTCCCGGTGATCGAGTCCCTGAGCTGCGAGACCCTGTCGAAGAATGCCTTGTCCTCGCGGTTGGCCGTGTCGACGACGCTGATGGAGTGCTTCACCGTCGCGTGGCTGCGGCCGCCGAAGTGCTTGCCGATGTCGGCCAGGGTCTTGTCGCAGAGCTCGCGCGACAGCCAGATGGCTACGTGGCGCGGCTCCATGAGCTCCTTGTTGCGCTTGTTGCCCACGAGGCTCGTGTGGTCGATGTCGTAGAACTTCTCGACGGCCTGCTGGACGTCCTCGATCGAGACGGTGCGCTTGTCGGTGGGCCAGCACTCGCGGGCGATGCCGTCGATCTCCGAGGTTGCCAGCGCGCGGCCCTCGCGCTCGGCCGCCGTCGCGGCGAACAGGCACCGTTGGCAGAAGCCCTCGATGACGCGGATGTTGGTACCGGCGCGCTCGGCCATGTGCTCGCGTGCGGCGTCGGGGACCTCGCCCGTGAGCGCGGGGATGTTCTCGCGCAGGGCGTCCTCGCGCATGCGCTCGCAGAACGTCTCGATGAGGCGCAGTTTGAGCTCGTAGCTGGGCACCTGGATGGGGGCGATGAAGCCCGAGCCCAAGCGGCTGGTGACGCGCTCGTCGAAGCCGTCCTTGCCCATGCCCAGCTGGGCGGGGGTGCGGTCGGCCGCGAGCACGATCTGCTTGCCGCTGCCGATCAGCTCGTTGAACGTGTCGAAGAAGAAGCCGATGGTACCCGCCTTGCCCGCCATCTTCTGGATGTCGTCGATGATGAGCACGTCGATGTCGGCGTAGTTGGCCCGCAGGGCGCTCGCGGCGCTGCGCTCGGAGTGGCGCATGGCCTCGGTGTAGTCGCTGATGAAGCTCGACGAGTCGCGGTAGACCACGAGGCGCGACGCGTCGTTGTCCGCGATGTAGTTCTGGATCGCGCGGAGCAGGTGCGTCTTGCCCAGGCCGCTCTTGCCGTAGATGAACAGCGGGTTGTACGTGGTGTTCATGCCGTTGGCGACCTGCAGCGCCGCCTGGTAGGCGATGGCGTTCTCCTCGCCGTGGACGAAGCGGTCGAACGTCAGCTTGGAGTTGGCGTCAGATATCTGGTCGACGAGCGGGTTGCTCTTGCGGCGGCGGCGCTTCTCTGCGCGGTCCGCCTCGACGGCGGTCTCCTCGTCCCAGGTGTCCTCCGCGATCTGGCGCGGGGAGGGGTGAGCCGCCGCAGGCGCGGCCGGCGTGGCCGAGGTCTCCTTGATCCAGCGGTCGGCCTCCTCACGCGTCATCGTGGAGCGGGCGGGGCTGGCCGCCGGGGCAGCGGCCCGCGCCGCCGGGGAGGACTTGGCGAACGCGACCTCCAGGCGGATCGGCTCGAATGCCGCCTCGGACAGGCACTTCTCGACGACGTCGGAGTGCTTGGATACCGTCTTGAGCACCAGGCGCATGGCCGTCTCCAGCTTGAGCACGCCGTCGTCCAGGGACACCGGGGTGCAGTTCCTGAGCATGGCCAGGACCGACTCCGGGAGCTCCTGCGCGGCGAGAAGGTCCATGGCGTCTTGCCACAGGGCCTCGGCGTCCGACTCTTCTAGGGATTCATCCATGTGCACCGCATTTCAGATGTTGAAAACAATGGGACAAGTATAGCCGTGTTTGTTGATAACTCGAGCGAGGCGCACGTCGCGGCACGTGCTTCACGTGGAACATCTGGCTCGTCGCGTGCCCAGGCGACACGCTTGGGGCTGGGCGACGCTGGCGAGCCGCTGCTGACGCGCTTGTGGCCAGGGGCGAGCCGCTTGGGGCGCTGGTGACGAATTCACGTGGAACGCCGCCCCGCCCGCCGCCTCTCGCCGAGGACCGCCTCGACCGCGCGGCCCGCCGCCTCTCGCCGGGGGCAAGCCGGGGCTCGTGCCCCCGCCTCGCGACCCCGCGCTACGAGGCGAAGTGCCAGCCCACCTCGGTGAGTTTGTACTTCTGGCTCGTCTTGATCGCGAGGCCCTGCGTGGCCAGGCCGTTGAGCACGCGCGACCACGTGGCACCCGACGAGCCGAACGCCTGGACGAGGTCAGTGGGGCCCACGAGCTCGTGCTCGGCCATGAAGCCGAGTGCCTGGCGATCGCGCTCGCGCAGCTGGATCGTCGGGTACCCGATGCCCGCGGCCTGCGGGGCCGGGCCTGTCCCGGGCGCGGTGGCCGGCGAGAGGGGCGCCCCCTGCTGGCTCGCGACACCGGGCTGGCCAGGCATCGCCTGCGCACCCGGCACCTGGCCGAACGGCGCGCCCGGCATCGCTCCCGGCATCGAGCCGGCGTCCGACCCCGGCATGCCGCCCTGCGGCTGGGCCGCGCCCATCGCGGGAGAGGGCCACGGCTGGGCGGGCCACTGACCGGCCGTTCCGGGCCCCCAGGCCTGCGGCTGCCCGGTCGGAGCCGGCATGCCGCCCATCGCCGGCCACGTCCCCGGGCCCTGGGTCCCCCAGGCCTCGCCCTGCGGCTGAGCACCGGGCACCTGGCCCGCCGCCGCGCTCGGGACCTGCTGGTACGGGAGCGTGCCCGCGCCCGGCCATGGCATCTGGCTGGGCATCATGGCCGGCTGGGCGCCCTGCGGCATGGCGGCGCCCCACGGCCCCCACGGCGAGAAGGGCTGGGCTCCCATGGTTCCGCCCGGCATCCCAGCCGGTCCGCTCGTAGGCATCCCGCCCGCGGCCCGCTCGTCGTCGGTTCCGTCTCCCCCGTCGGCCTTCGAGACCACGCGCGCCTCGTCCTTGGGGTGGGTCGAGATGGTGACCACCGTCCCGCCGGCGATGTTGTCCTCGATCTGCAGGCTCCCGCCCTTGTCGACCATGTACTGCTGAGCGTACGGAAGGCCCGACCCGACGCCGCGGATGTAGTGCTTCATGTCCTCGGTGGCAGAAGACGTGCCGTACTCGAGCGCGAGCTTCTTCTCCTTGATCCCGGGCCCCTGGTCCGAGAAGCGAATCGTGTTGCCCCCGTCGAGGATGGTGATGGTGGGTGCCTGGAAGTAGGCGTGGATGAAGTTCTCTACGATTTCGCGGATGACCATGAACGGGATGGTCCCGCCCTGCTCGTGCGAGAGCTTGTTCACGGCTCCCGTGATCTGCTCGAGGTAGTCGCGAACCTCGCAGGGCTCGATGAGAACCACCCGCGGCGCCGCCGAGGCGTCGTCATAGACGGCAATCCGCGCCGGCTGGAGCGCTTCGCACGGCATGCTCTGCGCATTCTGTGCGTCGCTGTCGGCTCCTTCGTCCTTCTCGACGAAGGGGTAAAAGTCCCTGACCACGCCTTTTGCCATCCTTTTCTACATCCGGTGAACAGATGAAGAAAACTTTTCATTCAGAATCCGATGTGAAAGAAAGTTTTCAACACGTTGTGATACAGCGTCGAAAACTCGGTAAATACCCGGGTTTCGCGCTGGAAAAGCATAGCATGCGGGCGGCACTTTTCACCAATACTGAAACACTGGTTTCACCCTGATGCGCGTACATTCAGGTGAATTCCGTGGTGAAACGCCCTCGTGGATGAAAAGGAGCGGTGAACGGAAGGCCCGTTGGATGAGAACCGCCCGGCGGACGAGTCGGCCCGGCTCCCAGTCCCACGCCCCATGCTCTAGCCCGCGTGCCCGCGTGCCCGCGTGCCCGCGTGCCCGCGGTGGCGTCGTGGCCAGGCGGCTAGAGTTGACTCGTTGCCCGTCTGCGCACCGTCCGGGCGGGGCCAGCACGTCTCCTTACATGGAGTTTCTCTGCGTAGAATTTGACATCGCGGTGATCTGGCCTTTACAATCTCAAGGCTTATTGCTCTAAAAGACGTTCATACCCAACTGGGAGGAATAGCTATGAAGCGTACGTACCAGCCCAACAAGCGCAAGCGCGCCACCACCCACGGCTTCCGTGCCCGCATGGCCACCAAGGGCGGTCGCCTCGTCCTGGCCCGTCGTCGTGCCAAGGGCCGCAAGCGCCTCACCGTCTAACAAACTAATGCCGATGAAGACCATCAAATCCAAGGCTGAATTTGAGCGGGTCTTCTCGTGTGGGAAGAGATTCAACGACTCTCTCCTGCGAATTCGTGTTGCACGGCTCGACGAAGGCGTCCCGGGAAGGGTCGCCTTCGTCGCAGCTAAGCGGCTTGGAAACGCCGTCTTCAGGAACCGGTGCAAGCGTGTGCTGCGCGAGGCAGCCCGCGAGTGCGACCTTCCTGTGGACGGCTATGACGTGATTCTCTTCTCCACGGGACGAACTCATGACAGCTCGCCTGCCGACGTCGCCCCCGCTTTGAGGAGGCTCCTGGAACGGGCAGGCGTCAAGGATGGACGCTGACCGGGGTCATCAGTCACCGGTCAGCCGTCTTGCCATGTCGGCAATCAGGTTCTACCAGCGGTACATATCCCCGCTCTTCGGACCACGCTGCATCTACACGCCCACTTGTTCGGAGTATGCACGCCAGGCCATCCAGAAATACGGTCTGGGGCGTGGCTGCTGGCTCGCGATCCGCAGGATTCTTCGTTGTCACCCCTTCCACACCGGTGGCTATGACCCCGTTCCCTGACGGGAGCTGATCACGGAGGAACCATGTGGGATTGGTTTATCAACTTTCTTTATGACGTGCTCGAGGGCATCCAGGGCTTCGTCGGCGACTGGGGACTTTCTGTCATCGCCCTGACGGTCATCGTCCGTCTCCTGCTGACCCCGCTCATGAGCAAGTCGACCGCCTCGACTGCTCGCATGCAGGTTATGCAGCCCAAGCTTCAGGCCATTCAGGAGCGCTACGCCAACGATCCGATGCGCCAGGCCGAGGAGCTCCAGAAGATCTACTCGCAGATGAAGTTCAACCCGCTGGGCGGCTGCCTGCCGGTCTTCCTCCAGATGCCGATCTTCTTCGCGCTCTTCTCCGTTATGAAGGCCGTGCCCGCCGACGCGAGCTTCTTTGGCATCCTGCCGTCCATCTCTACCTCGCTTTCCGCGATGGTGGCCGCCGGTGACTGGACTGCTGCCGCTCCGTACATCATCCTCGACATCCTGTTCGGCGTTCTCACCTTCGTGCCGATGGTGCTGAACAGCTCCAACCAGCCGGCCGCCCAGCGCAGCCAGATGATGGTCATGGGCGTTGTGATGTCCCTCATGATGCTGTTCTTCGGCTACTCCGTCCCCGCCGCCGTCCTCCTCTACTACGTCACGTCCTCCCTGTGGCAGGTCGTGCAGCAGAAGCTCATCACTGACCACATCATGAAGAAGGTCCGTGAGGAGGCCGAGGAGCAGGCTGCCAACGCCCCCATCGAGGTCGACGTTGTCCGTCGTGAGAAGAAGCCGCGCCCCCACAAGAAGCGCTAGTAATAGTTGTTCCAAGCGGTTACGCGTGTTTATCTGGTGTTCTGACTCTTAGACCACATTTTTTAGGAGATTGGCATGGATGAGGAGAGCCTCGTGAGCCCCCAGGAGGGCGCAGACGAGTTCGCCGGCATTCGCGAGCACTTCGAGGCCGGCATTGCTCTGACTGACGAAGAGATGGACAAGGTCGCCGACCTTGCCGTCGGCTACCTCAAGGGCATTCTTGAGCTGTTCGGAGAGACCCACTCCTCCATCGACGAGTACGACGGTGACAACGGGGAGCTGATTCTGGACATCAATGGCGGGGACCTTGCCGTGCTCATCGGCCGTCACGGTCGTACGCTCGACGCCCTCCAGATGGTCCTCTCCTCCCTCCTGAGCAGCCACATCAAGTTCTACTATCCCGTGGTCGTCGACATCGAGGGCTATAAGACGCGTCGCAAGCAGAAGATTCACGACATGGCCGTTTCTGCTGCCGAGCGCGTGCGCAAGAACGGCGGTCAAGCGACGCTCTCTCCCATGAATGCCTACGAGCGAAGGCTGGTTCACCTCGCGCTTGTCGACTTCGAGGGCATTTCCACTCACTCCGAGGGTGAGGACCCCGACCGTCGCGTTGTCATCGTGGCCGACTAGGGCTTCTCGTGCCCTAGCTGCTGCGTTGCAGTGGCGACAATCCGGTAGACTTGGGAGGGCGCTTCGGTGCCCTCCTTTTTTACTGACAAGAATCCACGTGTCGCAATCTTTTGTCACCGAAGGGACCGGTATCCATGGATAAGCTCGACGTCCAGGTCATCACCGAACTTGGCTCTTATGGCATTCCCTGCTCCGAAGACGCGGCCGAGCTTCTCGTCTGCCACCTTTCTCTGGTCATCGAGAAGAACAAGGCTGTCAATCTGACTCGTATCACCGACCCGGAGGATGGCGTCACCCGTCATGTGGTTGACTCCTTGCTCCCCCTTGCCTGCGCGCCCGTCACGGAGCTTGCCCCCAAGCGCTTCTGTGACATTGGAACTGGTGCTGGGTTCCCAGGCATTCCTCTGGGCATCATGACCGGAGCCTCTGGTTTGCTCCTCGATTCGGTTGGCAAGAAGGTTGCCGCCGTTAACGAGTTCATTGGAGCCCTTGGCCTTGAGGGTCTCCAGGCACTTCACACCAGGGTTGAGGATCTTCCAAAGACTCACCTCGGTTGTCAGGACATGGTCGCTGCTCGTGCGGTTGCTCAGTCGAACGTGCTCCTTGAGTACGCGAGCCCCCTTCTTCGCAAGGGCGGTCTTCTCGTTCTTGAGAAGGCCAACGTCGGGGAAGTCGAACTGGGTAATGCCTGTCGTGCAGCTGAGATTTGCGGGTTCTCGTCTCCTACCCAGTTCGCATTCGAGCTTCCACGGGGTCTTGGTCACCGCACTATTTTGGTGTTCGAGAAGACCGGCAACGCTAGGATCAAGCTTCCTCGTAAAGCCGGGACTGCCAAGCACCGGCCGCTTGGGGAGTAGCCTCCTCTTCGTTTCTCTTCGACCATCGTGCTCTGTACATCTCTGACAAGGTCCCTCCCTGTCCTCGACGGGGAGGGACCTTGTCCTTTCTCATCGCGATTAGAGCAAATGCTGCATAAGTGGCCGTTGTTGATGTCTGAGTCTCATACAAAGCACTGAGAGCCCATATAAGACCCACTTTGCTGTTCTCGGTCTATATACTAAGGGTATCCTGTTTTAGCGCGTTAGACTGTATCTGGTGAGGTCAATTTCTCTGTCGTTGCCTGCGATTGGTTAGCTGTGGTCTTCACGACCATCTGTTATCTTGCTACCATTGTTCTTGCGACGCATTTTCAGTGCTGGCTGTCAATGTCTTCTCACGGTAGATGCGTTTGGCAGACCTTTTCTCAGCTTCGCTCTTAATGGTCGACCTGTGTGTTGTGACTTCACCCCCTTACTTTTCTGTGTCAATACTCCCATCTTATGGCGTTTCACGTGAAACACGAGTCATTCAGGTCATGCACTAGATGGGTTTGAATCTGTTTTAGGTCCGCCATCCGGCATTCAGTCGATGATTACATGTCTGCGTTTGCACTCCGTTGTTTCACTTGGAACTATCGTGCTAAAGACGAAGTGTTTGTCTCGCGAGCGAGCTTGCGTCTGGATTGGCGCAGCGAATTACGGCTGCGGCAGTTCGAGTGGACACCTGCTCTTTGCGTGTCGGTGCAACTTGAGAGCTCGTATTTAACGTGTGTGGTATTGAGAGTCTCTTGTCGGCGGTTCTATCGCAGACGCTTTGGTTTCCTTGATAGGGTTTAGGGTAGCCATACGACTTGCAGGTGATGACCCGCTGAAGCTTGCTCGGTGATAATTTAACTTAGAATAGGGCGGCAGTGAGTCCTGGGGTACAGTACGGCATTCTCATGCATCAGTGCGGACTACTTATCAGCGTAAACTCTGCTCAGCGCATGGACTGCTGTTCCGAATCGCCTCTTCTGTTCATGGAGGAACGAACTTACGATATGGAGTGCGACAGGCAACCGATATGTATAGGTCAAGGCTTTCTCGAAATGGACTGTGTGGTCGTTGTATATGGCACTCAGCGACGTCCTCGTTCGTGAGTGGTCACCGACTTTCAATCTCGTCAGCCACTTAGGGAGCCACTTATGTTTGAGCATGTGACTTCGGCGTTCGATTGAGTGGGTTGCTAAAACGGATTTGAGTGGGCAATTGTGCATGGAGCAGGCAGCATAGTTTCACGTGAAACATGCGACATCGTTGCTCTGCAGCCGGTTCGCGTGAATCTCGACATGTGCTGTGCCATGTCTGTTGTTTCACGTGAAACGCGAGTCGCTGCTTGCATGATTTGCGAGCCATGGTCGGGGCTATGCGTTTGTTGTCGTGCGTGAATGCGTTGCTAATCAGCACGGTATCCGTATGTACGTTTGCGTTCGGCAGAAGACTGTTCGTTAGCTGTGGGTGTTTCCTAATGTACTCGCGCTCGAGGCACAGTTTCACGTGAAACAATCACGTATAGTTGGACAAGACAGTAGAGCCGTTGGATGGAGTTGCATTGAGCTACTTGGATGTAAAGAGGGGTCTCCCCGATCGAACTCCGAAGGTTGTTGCCTGCATCAACCAGAAGGGCGGTGTTGGCAAGTCCACAACCGTCATCAACCTGTCCGCCGCGCTCGGTGAGCTCGGCAAGAAGGTCCTCATTATCGATTTCGACCCGCAGGGAAACTCTACGAGTGGCTATGGTATCGAGAAGGAAGAGCTCGAGCATGACATCTACGATGTCATCCTTCACGACTATCCTGTTGATCAGGCGATTCATGAGACTCTTGAGCCGAAGGTCTTCTTGATTCCCGCCACTATCCAACTTGCGACCGCTGAGATTGAGCTGGTTTCCACGATGGCGCGCGAATCCGTTCTCAAGGAGGCCGTCTCCCAGGTCAAGGACGAGTTCGACTACATCTTCATCGACTGTCCCCCGTCGCTTGGCCTTCTCACCATCAATGCACTGACTGCTGCCAACTCGCTTCTGATTCCGATTCAGTGCGAGTACTACGCGCTCGAGGGCGTGGCCAAGCTGCTGGAGTCCATGCAGATGGTCAAGAAGAGGATGAACCCCGAGCTCGATATCTTTGGTGTCGTCATGACCATGTTCGACAGCCGCACGACGCTTTCCAAGCAGGTCGTTGACGAGGTCGCCGGCTTCTTTGGCGAGAAGATGTTCAAGACCATCATCCCGCGTAACGTCAAGGTCTCTGAGGCGCCGAGTCACGGTATGCCCGTTACGTCCTACGCGAAGCTCAGCAAGGGCGCTGTCGCCTACGCACAGCTCGCGAAGGAGGTGGTGAAGCGTGGCTAAGAAGTCTGGCCTCGGAAAGGGTCTTGGTCTTCTCGTCGGTGAGGCAGATGCTGAGACTGCTGGCATGAGGGAAACAGATACAACTGTTCCTATCGACAAGATTCAGCCGAACCCTGGACAGCCTCGTAAGACCTTCTCGCCGGACGAGCTTTGCGAGCTCTCTGACTCCATTAAGCAGAACGGCATCCTCCAGCCGATTCTTGTTCGCAAGGTTGGCACGACGTATGAGATCGTCGCAGGCGAGAGGCGCTATCAGGCCGCCAAGCTCGCCGGGCTGGATGAGGTTCCCGTTGTCGTGAGGGAGATCTCCGACGAGGATGTCTTCAAGCTTGCCCTTATCGAGAACCTCCAGCGCTCGGATCTGACGCCCCTCGAGGAAGCGCGCGGCTACCGTCAGCTTCTCGACGAGAAGGAGCTGACCCAGGAGCAGTTGGCCAAGATGCTCTCGAAGTCTCGCTCTTCGATCACGAACACCCTGAGGCTCCTTGATCTGCCTGACGAGGTCCAAGAGCTGGTCGAGGACGGCAAGCTCTGTGCGGGCCATGCTCGCGCCATCCTCGCCGTGCCGACGGACGAGGGAAGAATCAAGCTCGCTCAGAAGGTTGTTGCCGAGCACTTGTCGGTGCGTCAGACAGAAAGCCTTGCTCCACTGTTTTCTGTCGACAACAACGTCGAGCGACCGCGTCGTGTGCCTACGCCCCAGTACTTCAAGCGTGCAGCTCGTCAGCTCAAGCTGGCGCTTGAAACGAACGTGAAGGTCAAGAACGTGCGCGGCAAGAACAAGCTGGAGATCGAGTTCTCTGATGAGTCTCAGCTTGGTCAGATTGTTGACCTCCTTGCCGGACCTGGAACGTGGTCAGAGTGAAGAAGCCAGTGAAGGGCCTTGTGGTTCTTGGTCTAATTGCAACTGGGTGCGCTGTTCTGGGATACAAGATTCTTGTCAACGATACCGCGAAGGAATCTGTGGAGAGGTGTGCGCGTACGGTTGAACAGGGAGTTTCACAGGTGCTCCGAGTGGTTTCGTCAGGAGACACATCTGATCACAAGCAAGAGGCTGCATTAAATCGTCAACGTACTGCCGAGCAGTGGGCAAACCTTGGCTACTAGCCTGAAAGATTGAACCCGAAGCGACGCCCCCGGAGTCATGGGCACCGGGGGCGTCGTCGTGTGGCTAGGGTAAAGCGCGCTTTGGTTGGAGCCCCCTCTGAAGCCACGACTGTTAGGGCGTGGGGAAGGTGTGGGGAGGGCGCGGATGCGTGTTAGCTTGACCGAGCGTTGCCATGCCGTGTGAGGTTGAGTCTGATGACGAGCTGCAGACGGCATCGCACACGTAGGGTCTTAAATCACAATACGAACACGTGTACTGTAGGTCTGATTCACGTGAAACATGAGGTCTCGACTTCGCTGATGGCCCGGGGTCCGTGGGGCGATGCCGCCATAGCCATACGGTGCCGCCACATAAGACGAGGGGAGAGGATGGTCCTCTCCCCTCGTCACGTCCGCAGACGGATGGTGCTTCTCGCCGCTGGCTGGGTTGCCCGCTTCTGGTCGGGATGCCCGCCACTGGCCGGGTGGGCCTCGCCGACGCCGGCCGCGCTTCTCGCCGCTGTTCGGCCAGACGACCCTCGACCCCAGCTACTCCTTGCCCAGGCGCTGCTTGAGCTGGCCGCAGGCGGCGTCGATGTCAGAGCCGCGGGAATTGCGGATGGTCGTCTCGACGCCGACGCTCGTGAGCGCGCGGACGAAGTCGTTGGCGCGCAGGTCGGTCGAGGGCTTGAACTTGGACCCGGGCACCTCGTTGAGCTGGATGAGGTTCACGTGCGCCAGGGTGCCCGCGCAGAAGTCGCACAGCGCCTGCATCTCGGTGTCGGTGTCGTTGACGCCGCCGATGAGCGCGTACTCGTACGTGGGCCTGCGGCCGGTCTTGGTCACGTACTCGCCCATGACGTTGTGCAGGTTGAGCAGCGAGTACTTCTTCACGCCCGGCATGAGCGCGTTCCTCGTGCGCTGGACGGCGGAGTGCAGCGAGATTGCGAGCGTGAACTGCTCGGGTTCGTTGGCGAAGCGCATGATCTGCGGGATGACGCCGCACGTCGAGACGGTGAGGTGCCTCGCGCCGATTCCGGCGCCGTTGGGGGAGTTGAGCTTGCGCAGCGCGGCGAGGGTGGCGTCATAGTTCATGAACGGCTCACCCTGGCCCATGAGCACGACGCTCGTGACGCGCGTGTTGAAGTCGTCGCGCACGTGCATGACCTGCTCGTAGATCTCAGACGCGCTCAGGGAGCGGGTGAGGCCCGCGGCACCGGTGGCGCAGAAGGCGCAGCCCATGGCGCAGCCGGCCTGCGTGGACGCGCACACCGCGAGCTTGCCGCGCGACGGCATGCCGACGCACTCGACGCAGGTGCCGTCGGGGTAGCGCAGCAGGTACTTGCGGCTGCCGTCGACGCTCACCTGGCGCGCGGCCTCGGTGACGCCGCCCAGGGTGACGTAGTGGGACAGCTCCTCTCGCAGCGCCTTGGAGAGGTTGGTCATCTCGTCGAGGGACTGCGCGTTCTTGGACCAGACCCAGTCCTCGATCTGCTTGACGCGGAACTTGGGCTGGCCGAGCTTCTCCATGAGCTCGACGAGCTCCGAGTGGCTGAGCGTGTGGAGGTCGCGGATGGCCTCGCCGTTCTGGGTGGTTTCCTGCTGCATGGTGACCTCTCATCTGCGAGGGGGGTGGGTAGGTTGCGACGGGATGGAGTATCCTCGAACCTGTCTTCATATGTAGCCAAGTCTAGCGTACGCGCGCCGTCCGGCGGAGGATCGTGATGAACAGAGAAGAGCTGAAGTCCCTGCACGTAGCGGTGGTCGCGGGAGGTTGGTCGGACGAGAGGGACATCTCCCTGCAGTCCGGCACGCAGTGCCGCGACGCCCTCCTCGAGGCGGGCTTCCCCAACGTGGACCTGCTCGACCTCGCCCAGGACGACTTCGCCCTGAGCCTTGCCCGCGGTGGCTATGACGTGGCGTTTCTCGCCCTGCACGGCCGCTACGGCGAGGACGGCTGCATCCAGGGCATGCTCGAGGTGCTCCATATCCCGTACACTTTCTCCGGCGTCTCGGCGTCGGCGGTGTCGTCCGAGAAGGAGCTGGCCAAGGCCGTCTACGACTCCGTGGGCATCCGCACCCCTCGCGGCGCGGACCTGCCCGCCGGCACGGTCCTGGAGCCCGCCGCCATCGACGCCCTCGTCGCCGACCTGGGCCTCCCGATGTTCGTGAAGCCCGCCTGCAACGGCTCGAGCTTCGGCATCACCCGCGTGGCCGATCGCGCGAGGATCAACGACGCCATCGCCCTGGCCAGCACCGGTGGCGGCCGCGTCCTCGTCGAGGAGTGCGTCGAGGGCACCGAGATCACCGTCCCCGTCATCGGCAACGACGACCCCACGCCGCTGCCCGTCGTCGAGATCGTGACCGGTGCGGACTTCTACGACGCCACGGTCAAGTACGAGCCCTCCGCCATGCACCACGTCATCCCCGCGCGCCTGGACACCGGCGTCTACGCCAAGGCCCAGCAGCGCGCCGTCCTCGCCCACCTCGCCCTGGGCTGCTCGGGCTGCTCCCGCAGCGACTTCATCGTCACCGCCGACGGCGAGCCCGTCATCCTGGAGACCAACACCATCCCCGGTATGACCGCCGAGAGCCTGCTGCCCGACTCCGCCCGCCACGGCGGCATCTCGTTCCCCGAGCTGTGCACGCGCTTCGTCGAATACGCCGTCGACGCCGCGCAGAGGCGGGGCTAGCGCATGCAGGAGAACGCACCCACGCTGGAGGAGCTGCTGCTCCCCGGCACGCCCGCAACGGTCGCCGAGAGGTACCGCACCCTCGCGGAGCGCGCCCTCACGTGCTCGTTCGGCCCGCTCGAGGAGGACGTCGTCGTCCTCGACACGGAGACCACGGGCCTCTCGTTCAAGGACTGCGAGCTCATCGAGATCTCCGCTGCGCGCCTGAGCGGCCGTGACGTGGTCGAGCGCTTCGAGACCTTCGTCGACCCGGGTCGGCCCATTCCGCCCCAGATCACGCTCCTCACCAACATCCACGACGTCGACGTGGCGGGCGCCCCCCCGCCCGCCGAGGCCGTCGCCGCCCTCGCCGAGTTCGTCGGCGGCTCTCCCGTCCTGGCCCACAACGCCACGTTCGACCGCACCTTCGTCGAGGGCGTCCCGAGCGGCCGCGAGGTCTCGGACGTCTGGATCGACAGCCTCGCGCTCTCGCGCATCGCGCTGCCGCGCCTCTTGTCGCACCGCCTCTCGGACATGGCGTCCGCCTTCGGCTGCTGCTCGGTGACCCACCGCGCCTCCGACGACGTCGACGCCCTCTGCGGCATGTGGCGCATCCTGCTCCTGGGCCTGTCGGACCTGCCAGCCGGCCTGCTCGGGCAGCTCGCCGACATGCACCCGGAGGTCGACTGGGCGTTCCGTCCCGTCATCTCGCACGTGGCGTCGCTGTCCGACGCCGGCGAGCACTTCTCGCTCAAGGCGCACCGCGCGGCCCTGGCCCGCGACCTCGACGCCCGCCAGCGCACCGACGCCGCCGACCTCGACGCCGTGCGCGCCCCCTCCGCCGAAGAGGTGGAGGCCGCGTTCGCCCCCGACGGCACCGTGTCGCGCATGTACGAGCGCCTGGAGCGCCGCCCCGAGCAGGTCGCCATGGCCCGCGAGGTCGCGGCCTCGTTCGCCGACGGCACCCACCGCTCCATCGAGGCCGGCACCGGCGTCGGCAAGTCCATCGCCTACCTGCTGCCCGCGGTCCTCTACGCCCAGCGCAACGACGTCACCGTGGGCGTCGCCACCAAGACCAACGCGCTCACCGACCAGCTCGTCTCGCACGAGCTGCCCGCTCTCGCCGCGGCCCTGCCCGGCGGCCTCACCTTCACGAGCCTCAAGGGCTACGACCACTACCCGTGCCTGCACCGCGTGGACCGCGCCATGCGAGAGGAGCTCCCCCTTGCCGCCGTGCCCCACGACGGGCGCTCGGACAACGCCGTGGCTTCCGACATGCTCACCGCCATCGCCGTCACCTGCGCGTTCGCGTCGCAGTCGCCCGACGGCGACCTCGACGCCCTGGGCATTCGCTGGCGCTACGTCCCCCGCGCGATGCTCACCACCAAGCCCGGCGAGTGCCTGCGCGGCCGATGCCCGTACTTCCCCAACGAGTGCCTGCTCCACGGCGCCCGCCGCCGCGCCGGCTGCTCGGACGTCGTCGTCACCAACCACTCGCTGCTCCTGCGCAACGTCGCCGCCGACGGCAAGATCCTGCCGCCCGTCCGCAGCTGGGTCGTCGACGAGGCCCACGCCTTCGAGTCCGAGGCCCGCCGCCAGTGGGCCGTCGAGGTCAGCGGCGACGAGGCCCGCGCCGCCTTCGAGCTGCTGGGCGGCGAGAGGACCGGCGTCCTGCACACGGTCATCGCCCAGTGCTCCGCGCTCGAGGGCTCCACGCTGCTCGTGGGGCTTCTCGCCAAGGCGTCCGCGTCCGTCTCGCGCGCGTCCGTGTGCGTGGCCGACCTCTTCGTGGCCGTCCACGAGCTGCTGCCCCTGGCCCGCCCGGGCGAGGGCGGCTACGACCTCATGACGCTGTGGATCGACGCCACGGTCCGAGAGACACCCGAGTGGGCTGCCGTCCGCGACGCGGGCAGCGCTTGCGAGGACGCCCTCGACGAGGCCGTGCGCCTGCTGGCCGACGCTGCCTCGACCCTCTCGGCCGAGGCACCGCAGCTCGCCGCCGACCTGGGGGAGTCCACGCGCTTCCTGCGCGATCTGCTCGCCGGCATCCGCCTGGTGTGCGCCGGAACCGACGAGAGCTACGTCTACTCCGCGCAGCTCGCCCGCTCCAATCGCCGCATCGCCGCGGAGCGCCTCGTCGCCGAGAAGCTCGACGTGGGTGCCGACCTGGCGGAGCGCTGGCTGCCCGAGATGCGCAACGTCGTGTTCACGTCCGCGACCATCGCCGTGGGCGACGACTTCTCGCACTTCGACCAGGCCGTCGGCCTCTCTCGCCTGTCCGGCGAGAAGCACCGCGACCTGCGCCTGGACTCCAGCTTCGACTTCGACTCGCACATGTCCGTGGTGCTCGCCAAGGACATGCCCGCGCCCAGCGACCGCGCGTACCTGCCGGCCCTCGAGGACCTGCTGTTCGACGTCCACCGCGCCATGGGCGGCTCGGTGCTCACGCTGTTCACCAACCGTCGCGACATGGAGCGCGTCTACGAGGGCCTGCGCTCGCGCCTGGCCGCCGAGGGCCTCGACCTGGCCTGCCAGGAGCGCGGCTCGTCCGCGCGTCGCCTGCGCCAGCGCTTCATGCAGGAGGGCTCGCTGTCGTTGCTCGCGCTCAAGTCGTTCTGGGAGGGCTTCGACGCCGCCGGCGACACCCTGCGCTGCGTCGTGATCCCCAAGCTGCCGTTCGCGAGCCCCAACGACCCGCTCGTCCGCGAGCGCGACCTGCGCGAGGACCGCGCCTGGTGGCACCACTCGCTGCCTGAGGCTGTCATCTCGGTCAAGCAGGCCGCCGGCCGGCTCATCCGCACTGCCAGCGACGTGGGCGTGCTCGTCATGGCCGACTCGCGCCTGTGCACCAAGGGCTACGGCAAGCTCTTCGTGGGCTCGCTGCCGTCCAGGAGCGTCGCGCGCCTGGGCTGCGACCAGGTGGGCCGCTACGTCGAGACCTGGCGCTCCTGTCACTAGCCCGCGCCGGCGGGCGAGAGGGACCGCCGCCGCATGCGAGAGGGACCCGCGACCTTGGCGTCGCGGGTCCCTCTTCGGTCGTACGTCGTGTCCCGTGTCGCGCCCGGGCCAGTGGGCCCGCCCGTCGCTAGCGGGCGAGGAGCTCGCGGGCGATCTGCGCGGCCCTTCTCGACACCTCGACGTCGTCGCAGGTGACGGACCCGCCGCCCGCGCAGACCATGCGCGGGAGCCAGTCGCCGCCATAGTAGCTGATGCGGCCGACGGCCTCGGTGGGGCCGTCGGAGACCAGCTCGAGCTCGTGCCAGTCCAGCAGGTCGAGCAGCCGGCGGTCAAGGAAGTGCAGCGTGACCTCGCGGGCCTCGGGGGCCTCGTCCTGCTCGCGCACGGGGCCGGCGCGGCGCGCCCCCACCTGGGCGTCGTCCATGCGGTCCACGCGGAACACGCGGCCGGCAGCGCGGTCCAGGTCGTAGGCCTGCAGGTACCACAGGCCGCTGTCGTGGCGCAGCTCGCGCGGGACGACGTGGCGGCGCTCGGGGGCACGGGTGTCCTGGCCCACCCTGCGGTAGCCGAACGACAGGCTGCGGCCCCACGCGATGGCCTGCGAGCACGCCGCGAGCGCGTCGGCCGAGCGCTCGTCGCCCTCGTCGGCCACGAGGCGCCTGACCAGGTCGTAGTCGAGCGGCCCCTTGGCCAGGGCGGTCTGCAGGCGCGTGCGGATGGGGTCGTCGTCCGGCACGCCGATGCGCTCCAGCGCGGCGAGGAGCGCGGTGGTCTCGGCGCGCGACAGGCGCAGCGCCCGACCGGCCAGGCCGCCGGACACCGAGAGGTACACGACGTCGTCGTCCTCGTCGAGCGGCAGGTAGGAGCTGGGCCCCACCTCCGCCTCGCGCAGGATCTTGATGAGCTTGAGCGCCTGCTCGCGCTCGACGCCGAACTTCTGCTCGATCGCGGCGGGGCTCACGCCGTCGCCGCGCTCGGTGAGGCTCGAGGCGAGCGCCACCAGCTCGCGCGACTCCTCGAGGGAGCCCTTGCGTCCCGCCTGCCTACTCGCCACTTCCGACCGCCCCCTCGAGGACCTGACGCCACACCCTTCGGACCTGCTCGGGCCCGTCCGGGACCATCCCGTGCGCGACCGCCCACGACGCGACCGCCGCGGGGTCGCTGTAGCCGACGGTCCAGACCAGCCCGCCGTCTTCCCGCGAGAAGGACCCGTGCCCCAGCGAGAGCCTGCGGGCCTCGTCCTCGCGCTCGTCGGCCACGAGCAGCCGCGCCTCGCCGATGGCGTCGCCGAGCTGGAACGGCAGCCTTCGCCACTGGTCCAGCGAGAAGCCCTCGTCCACCTGGTACGCGAGGCGCGCCATGACGCGCGCGGTGCGGAACCGCTCGACGCGGTACGTGCGGATGGTGGACGGGTCGCCCAGCGCGCTCAGCGGTCCCCTCTCGCCGGGCGCGGGCTCGACGGTGTCGGCGACGAGGTAGAGGACGCCGCGGACCTGGAAGAAGCCGCCCGGGGCGATGGTGCGCTCGACGACCTCGTGGTCCGCGCGCTCGTAGGCGACGCTGACGCAGCGGCCGGTCGAGAGGCCCTCGCGAAGCGCGGCGAGCTGGCGCGTCTCGCCCACCTGGCCGCCGCCGGAGGTCGCGAGCGCCTCGGCGAAGGCGCGGCGGATCTTGGCGAGCGCGAAGCGCAGGTCTGACGCGAGGGGGAACGACGGGTCCGACAGCAGCGGACGGCACGCGATCTCGAGGGCCATTGCGTCCATGTCCCCGAGCTGGGCCCCCGGCGAGAAGGACGTCTCCTCGTCGGCCCTCCAGCTGGAGGGCTCGTTGGGCGTGGGGACCTCCACCAGGGCGATGCCGCACTTGGCGAGAAGGTCGCGGTCGCGCGCGAACGCCTTGCGGAACGCGTCGTCGGAGAGGTCGGGGTAGTGGAGCGCGCGGACGCGCGCGGACGGGACCGGCGCCGACGCGTTCATGAACATGATCGCGAGCGCGCAGACGCGCGCCGCGCGCTGGTCGTCGCAGTTGAGGCGGATGCCGTCGTCCTCGTCGCCCATGTGGGCGTCCGTGCTGGTGCTCATGCTGCCCTCCGAGGCTCGGTCGGTATGCCTTGCCTGTATATCTTGTCGCTTTGTGGGCCTCTGCAAGGTCTTTTAAACGCAAAGTAAACCCAAGCCGTATACTCTTTTGATTGTATGCAGGTTCCACGGGCCTGCCCCTGAGACTCTCAAAAAGGACGCTGTATGGCTCTGACACACGACTACCTCGACTTCCTTGACGCCGAGGTCGAAATCTCGCCCGCGAACAGCCAGGAGGAGCTCCAGGCCGCCGAGGTCATCCGGGACCTCATGGCACAGCACGGCGTGGACGCCACCATCGAGGAGTTCTCGGCCCCGCGCCTGGGCGGCCTGTACGGTGCCATCGTCGCCTGTGCCTTGTTCGTGGGCGTCGTGCTCTCCGGCGTCGGCGTGCTGCCGCTCGCCCTTCTCGGCCTGGTGCTGGCCGTGGTCCCCACCGTCCTGCTCGGCCTCTCGCTGACCGGCCGCCACTTCGATCCCGCCTTCGGCCCCGCCGTCAGGAGCCAGAACGTCGTGGCCGTCCACCGCGCCTGCGGCCCGCGCGCCACGCACCAGAACCACCCCGTGGTCGTCTGCGCGCACTACGACTCCCCGCACGAGAACTTCCTGCGCGCCAACGGCGTCGCCCAGTACGTCCCCGCAGTCGCCAAGGCCGCCAAGTGCTGTGTCCCCGCGGTCGCCGTGTGCGCCCTGCTCCAGCTGCTGGTCTTCATCCCCGCCCCGGTGCGCCTGGTCCTGTGGCTCGTCGGCATCGTCGCCGCGGTCCCCGCGCTGGTCATGGCCGTCGCCGCCATCGCCGAGCGCATGATGCCGTGCACCGTGGGCGCCAACGACAACAAGGCCTCCGTCGCCGCCCTGCTCGGCGTGCTCGAGAACGTCCGCCCCAGCGGCATCGTCCCCAGGCCCCGTCCCGCGGCCCCGGCCCACGACGCCGAACAGGACGACGCCCAGCCCGACGACGGCCTCGCCGACGACGCCCCCGTCGAGGGGCCCGCGGACGGCGAGAGCGGCCAGCCCGTCCCGGCCGAGCCCGAGTTCGTGCCCGTGCAGCCCGTCCTGCGCTACGAGGAGGTCGTCGGCGCCCGCCACGGCGAGGACGTCCTGCGCTCCCTGGGCATGCTGCCCGAGACCTGCCAGATCGAGTACGTGGCCCCGCAGCTGGTCGAGGACCCCGTCGCGACCGCCGCTGCGCAGGCCCAGGCGCAGGCTGTGGCCCCCGTCGCCGCCGCTGGCGTCGAGGCCGCCGACCTCGGCTCCACGTCCGACCTGGGCTCCACGTCCGACCTGGGTGCGACCTCGCCCATGTCCGCCGTCCCCCAGGACCGCGTCGACGCCGACGTGAGCCCCGTCACCCGCGACGACCTTCTCGCCGGGGACCGCTTCGGCATCGTCACCGACGACGAGCCCCGTGGCGTCGGCCGCAAGGACCACTCCGGCCTCGACGTCGTCGACCTGCCGGACGACCCCGACGTGACCGCCCCCGCGCCGGCCCCGCGCCCCAGCGCGCCGGACGACCCCGAGTGGGGCAAGTCGAGCTACGAGCCCTCCGTCTCCGACATGGCCCGCCGCGCGTCCCTCTTCGACCTTCCTGACCCGTCCGCGGTCGAGGACCCGTTCGCGACCCCGCAGTCCGACGTCCACGCCGCCGCGTACGTCCCGCCCGTCTCCTCCCAGCCCGCGCCCGCCCCGCAGGCGCCGGCCCGCGCCCAGCAGACGGCTCCCGTGCAGCAGGCGGTCGCGCAGCAGCCGGTCCCGGAGCCCATCGAGACCCTCTCCGCCGAGCCCCAGCCCGAGGAGAAGCCCAAGAACCGCATCCAGGGCTTCTTCGAGCGCATCAAGCGCCACGAGGGCCAGTCCCAGGCCGACGGCTGGCTCGGCCACGACGACGATGACGACAACCCCCTGTGGCGTGGCGGCGCGACCACCCGCGCGGGCCTGCGCCTCGTCGGCGAGGACGAGGGCCAGGCGGCCGTCCAGGACGCAGTCTCGGGCGGCGAAGGCGAGGTCGCCGGCGAGCAGGGCCAGGACCAGGCCCCGACCGAGGAGGACCTGCGCGATGCCGTCCTCGGCCTGCAGGACGACGAGCTTCTCGCCCGCGACGTCTGGTTCGTCGCCCTGGGCAGCAACTCGCTCGGCCACGCCGGCATGAAGGGCTTCCTCGCCGCCCATGGGGAGGAGCTTGCCAGTGCGCTCTTCATCAACCTCGACTGCATCGGCGCCGGCAGCCTCGTGGTGCTGGGCAACGAGGGCCTCGTCTCCACCAGGACCGCCAACTCGCGCGTCTGCGGCCTGGTCAAGGGCGCCATCGAGGACCTCCACGGCACCTGCTCGGTGGTCCCGCACGACTGGGAGGACACCGACGCCACGCCGGCCATGCGCAGCTACCTGCGTGCCGCCACGGTCATGGGCGTCGTCGAGCACAACGTCGCCGCGCTGTCGCACAGCAAGGACGACGTCATGGAGTACGTCGATGGCGACCAGGCGGACTTCGTCGCCCAGGCGGTCACCGAGGCGATCCGTCGCTCCTAGGGCACCTGACGTTGCACGTGAAACGGGTCTCGCGCTTTGGCGCGGGGCCCGTTCTCTCTTGCGCGGGCTCCCTGCGCGGCCACGACGGAGTCGCGCGCGTCGTCGGGGGCGCCGTCGCGCTCGCTGCCGCACGCCACGGCGCGATCGTTGCGGAGAGCGGCCCCGCGCCCGACGTCGCACACCACGACGCCCCCACCCGCTCGAGGCTCGCCCGCCCCGCGTGGCCCACTGCGGCAAGCCGTCCGCCGCAGGGGACGTCGCCGCCCACGGGCCGCGACACCGGCGCCCGGCGCGTCCTGCCCCGACGGCACCTCTCGCCGTTCCCGTGCGTGCCGGCAGATGCCCCTTGCCGGCCCTGACGATCGAACCCCCGTGTCATCGCGCCCCTTCCTTCCGTCGGTGGGAGGGCAATCCTAGGGCATGCCCCGGACGCGTCCGCGCACCTGTCGGCTCGCACGCTGTCACCAGGCTTCCCGGTCCGCCCACGCAGCCGTCCCACCAGCGCGAATGCGCTGCGGCGGTCGCGCCCCGGACCCGCATGGCGCTTCTCGGCGCGTCCTGGGGCCCACAAACTGCACACGAGTCGGCGCCCGGGGGCTGTGATAGAATGAGGTCCCACGCGGGCATCGCCAAGTGGTAAGGCAACGGCTTCCCAAGCCGTCATCCGCGGGTTCGAATCCCGTTGCCCGCTCCAGAGACTCTCAGGCCCCAAAAGGGGCCTTTTTCGTGTGCGTCGCCGCGCCGGGCGACGTGCGGAAGACGAAAGGACCACCATGGCTCGCATTCCCATGACCGAGGCCGAGTGCCGCTGCGCGATGGACGCGCTCTCGGACCAGATCGACCTCTACGCCAACCTCCTCGTCCGCAAGGGCGCCGCGATCCGTCCCGGCCAGGAGCTCGTGCTCCAGGCCCCCGTCGAGGCCGCCGAGTTCGCCCGCCGCGTCGTCCGCGCCGCCTATCGCGCCGAGGCAGGCCACGTGACCGTCATCTGGCACGACGACGTCGTCACGCGCCTCACCTACGAGAACTGCCCGGTCGAGTTCTTCGAGCACACGCCCTCCTGGCAGGTCGAGCAGCTCAACTCCCTGGCCGAGGACGGCGCCTCGTTCCTCTTCCTCGAGGGCTCCGACCCCGCCGCCCTCAAGGGCGTCGATCCCGCCTGCGCCGCCCGCGCCCGCAACACCGAGTGCACGTCCTTCCGCCAGGGCATGGACTTCGGCCGCAACGTGTGGTGCATCGCCGGCGTGCCCGTCGCCGCCTGGGCCCGCCAGGTCTTCCCCGACTGCTCCGTGCACGAGGCCATGTACCGCCTCTGGTCGTCGATCCTCGACGTCTCCCGCGCCGCCGGCGACGACCCCGAGAGCGCCTGGGAGACCCACAACGCGTCCTTCGAGAAGACCAAGCGCTTCCTCAACGGCCACCACTTCGACGCCCTGCGCTAACGGCACGGACCTGGTCGTGGGCCTCACCCCGGCGCACGTGTGGGACGGCGGCGCTGGCCGCACGCAGGACGGCGTGACCTTCTTCCCCAACATCCCCACCGAGGAGGTCTTCACCTCCCCCGACCGCATGCGCGCTGACGGCATCGTGCGCTCCTCGATGCCGCTGGTCCACGCCGGCCAGGTGGTGCGTGACTTCTGGATGCGCTTCGAAGCCGGCCGCGTCGTCGAGTACGGAGCCGAGCAGGGCCGAGAGGTGCTGCGCCACATCATCGAGGCGGACGAGAACTCCTGCCGTCTGGGCGAGGTGGCCCTCGTCTCCAAGAACACCCCGATCCGCCAGAGCGAGACGCTGTTCTTCGACACCCTCTACGACGAGAACGCCTCCTGCCACCTCGCGCTGGGCATGGGCTTCCCTGAGTGCCTCGAGGGCGGCATGAGCCTGGACTCCGACGGGCTCCTCGTCCGCGGCGTCAACCAGTCGAGCACGCACGTCGACTTTATGGTGGGCACCGACGACCTCAACGTCTACGGCGTCGCCGCCGACGGCGCCGAGATCCCGGTGTTCGTCAACGGCCAGTGGGCCTGGGAGTAGCTGGACGCGCGTGCCCGCGTGTTAGAATCCCAACCATGCGCCGTTAGCTCAGCTGGTAGAGCAGGGGACTTTTAATCCCAAGGCCCAGGGTTCGAGGCCCTGACGGCGCACCAGAGAGAAACGGCCCCCAGCCGCGCTCCTGCGGCTGGGGGCCTTCTTCGTGGGCCGGGTTCGTCGCGTGGCGTCGTCCTGGGCGACGGCAGGGACGACCAGCGCTCCTCTCGCCGTTCGGCCCCACTCGGCCGCGCCCGCCCCCCCTCGCTGGCTAGATCGTCGCCGCGTCGGTGCGGACGGTGTCCTCGGGCGTGATGGTCATGGTTTGGAAGCGGTTCTGCATGTAGTCGTCGTCGTAGTACTCGGCGTAGAACTGCTCGACCGGGCCCGAGGGCTCCATGCCGCTCACGCGCTTGTACCAGCAGTCCAGGCTCTGCAGCGTCATGAGGCCGTTGACCAGCATGAGGATGGCGCACACCGAGGTGAGGCCGTAGCGCAGGCGCCAGGGGATGAGGTTGATGAGCCTCAGCAGCAGCGGGAGCATCACCTTGATCCACACGAGGCCGAGCACGCCCCACGCGAACATGAACGACGCGCTGGTGCGGCCGTCGAAGAACGCGGCCACGGGGTCGGGGACCAGGCCCAAGATCATGGCGCCGGTGTAGTCCCACGACGTGACGCCGAAGGCCGTCTGCATGTAGAGGCTCGTCGTCACCTCGAACGCGCCGCCGATCACGGCGCCGCCCAGGAAGATGAGCGCGGGGTTCTTGTCCCACAGGCGGTTGAGGAACACCGTCATGAGCACGGCGCCGAAGCCGTAGATGGGCGAGAAGGGCCCGAACAGCAGGCCGGCGCGGTCCTGGTAGACGCCGGGGTCGATCACGATCATGTGGAACAGGACCTCGATGACCAGGCCCAGGACGCAGCAGACCACGAAGACCCAGAACAGGTTGAAGAAGTTGAGCTCGATGAAGCCCTTGCCGGTGCGGTCGCGGCCGAGCATCCCACGCTTGGCCTCCTCGCGCGCCGCGCGCTCCTCGGGGGTGGTGCGCTTGCGCTCCTCCTGCAGCGTGGGGTCGATGGTGACCGAGATGGCGATGAGGATGACCAGCTGCGCCAGCGGGCGGATGACGGGGATGCCCACGCCGCTGAGCATGAGGCGCACGAGCACGTCGGCGACGGTGAGGATGATGAGGCCCTTGGCCCAGCGCGCGGCGTTGCGGCGACGGCTGTGCACGAGCGAGCGCCCGAAGTAGATGAGGCCCACGGCGCCGGCCAGCGTGAGGCCCGCGGCAACGAACATGACCACGAACGACAGGACCGCGTTGCCGCCGAGCACCACGGGCGCCGAGGCCGGGTCGCCGATGATGGCGAGCACGATCCACCCGACGAGGACGACGGTGCTCACGGCGTTGACGATGCCGTCGAGAAGGCAGAGCAGGCCGTAGATGCGGGTGAGGAGGCTCACCCTCCCGGTTGCCTGCTCGTTGGTGGCGGAGTCGGTCGTGGTGTGCGTCATGGGAAGCCCCTCGTCATCGTGGTGTGGCCGTCGTTCGGCCCGCGATTGGGCCACTTTATCACCGTGCGCCCCCGCGCGCCCCGGTGCCGACTCAGGCGTAACGCGCGCGCACCCGCACGCCACGCGCCGCGGCCGCCCGCCGCGTGCGGGGGCCGGCGCCGGGCCCCACGGCCGCGCGCCGGGATTCGTGTGGCTTCCCGTCAATAGTCCCCACCTGCGCGTGGCCCTTCTCGCCTGCGGTAGAATCAGACCCATCGGAACAGCACCGCTCGACGCCAAGGAGGGCCACATGATCGACCGCTACACCCGCCCGGAGATGGGACGCATCTTCTCCCTGGAGAACAAGTACGCCATCTGGCAGGAGATCGAGGTCCTGGCGTGCGAGGCCCAGGCCGAGCTGGGCAAGTGCGGCATCACCAAGGAGGAGGCCGCCTGGATCCGCGAGCACGCCAAGTTCAACAAGGAGGAGGTCGACGAGATCGAGGCCGTCACCAACCACGACGTCATCGCCTTCCTCACCAACATGGGCGAGTACATCGACGCCGACGTGCCCGAGGGCGAGCCCAAGCCGTCGCGCTGGGTCCACTACGGCATGACCAGCTCCGACCTCGGCGACACCGCCCTGTGCTACCAGCTCGTCCAGGCCACCGACATCCTCATTGAGGACGTCCGCAAGCTCGGCGAGATCTGCAAGCGCCGCGCCTTCGAGGAGCGCGACACCCTGTGTGTCGGCCGCACCCACGGCATCCACGCCGAGCCCATGACCTTCGGCATGAAGTTCGGCAGCTGGGCCTGGGAGCTGCGCCGCGACCTCGACCGCCTGCTCGACGCCCGCAAGAACGTCTCGTTCGGCGCCATCTCCGGCGCGGTGGGCACCTACTCCTCCATCGACCCGTTCGTCGAGGAGTACGTCTGCGAGCACCTGGGCCTGGCCCACGACCCGCTGTCCACCCAGGTCATCAGCCGCGACCACCACGCCTACCTCGCCGGCGTCCTGGCCACCACCGCCGCCACCTGCGACCGCATCGCCACGGAGATCCGCAACCTCCAGAAGACGGACACCCTCGAGGCCGAGGAGCCGTTCAAGAAGGGCCAGAAGGGCTCCAGCGCCATGCCCCACAAGCGCAACCCCATCACCCTGGAGAAGGTCTGCGGCCTCTCCCGCGTGGTCAAGGCCAACGCGCAGGTCGCCTTCGACAACGTCGCCCTGTGGCACGAGCGCGACATCTCGCACTCCTCCGCCGAGCGCGTCGCCCAGGCCGACAGCTTCATCGCCCTTGACCACATGCTCAACTGCCTCATCCGCATCGTCGACGGCCTGATCCTGTACCCGGCCCGCATGCAGGCCAACCTCGACATGACCCGCGGCCTGATCTTCTCGTCCAAGGTCCTGCTGGCCCTGGTCGACACCGGCATCACCCGCGAGGAGGCCTACAAGATCGTCCAGCGCAACTCCATGGCCGTGTGGGACGACGTGCACGCCGCCGTCGACGGCCCCAACCTGCGCCAGCGCCTCGAGGCCGACCCGGACTGCACCGTCCCCGCCGAGAAGCTCGACGAGATCTTCGACCCGTGGGACTTCCTGACCCGCGTCGACGTCGTCTTCGACCGCCTCGAGGAGCTCGAGTTCTAGTCGCAGCCGCGCCCCCCGCACGCACGGCGCCCGACCGGCGCCGACCGCACCTCCCGACCATCCTGCCCGCGCCCGTCGCACCCGCGGCGGGCGCGCCCGCACCAGCCCAAGGAGCCACGATGATCCACCACGACTTCACCCCGCGCGGCGTCTGCTCGCGCGCCATCCACGTCGACCTGTCCGACGACGGCCGCACCGTCGAGGCCGTCTCGTTCGAGGGCGGCTGCAACGGCAACCTCAAGGCCGTGGGCAAGCTCGTCGCCGGCCGCCCCGTCGAGGAGGTCGTCTCGCTGCTGCAGGGCAACACCTGCGGCCCGCGTCCCACGTCCTGCGCCGACCAGATGACCAAGGCCATCCTCGAGGCCGCGGCCAAGGCCGAGTAGGCACGCCTTGTCGCGCAAGCTGACACGTCGCTCGTTCTTCCGGACCGCCGCCATGGGCTCTGCCCTGGCGGCGGCCGTCGGCGTGATGTCCGGGTGCACCCACCCCTCCGGCGAGGCGCCCGCCCCCGAGCCCACCGTCGTGGACGAGGGCTCGGCCACCGACGTCCTCGAGTCCTTCTCGCAGGCGGACTCCGCGCCCGTGGCGCAGTCGGTGTGGGAGCTGCCGCTGGGCTGCGTGCTGCACCCGGCCGAGGGCGCGTGGATCCCCGTCACGTGCGCGGGCTCGTCGGCGACCCCCATGGTCGAGGGCCTCGCGCTCTCGTCGCAGTCCGGCAAGGTGGTCGACGTCGTGGCCACGCCCGTGGGCGCCACGCACAACGCCGTCATCTACGACGTGCGCTGCTCCGACGCGGCCTACGCCTGGGTCGAGCTCGACCTGGTCACACGCGACTGGGTCCTGTACGCCGCGCCCTTCTCGGCTGGCGCCCTGACCGGCGAGCCCCAGGTGCTCTGGCAGGGCACGCGCGACTACGACCCCGCGCCCCTCGCCGTCACGAGCGACATGGTGGTCTGGCAGGTCCAGCCGTCGCTGGCCGGCGAGAAGACCGCCGAGAGCTCGCACTGCTACCTGTGGCACCTGGGCGACGCCCAGGCGCGCCCCGTCGTCGAGTCGCCGGGCCGCTTCGCCACCGCGCCGCAGGTCTCCGGCGACGCCGTGGTCCTGTGCCCGCGTGTGCAGGTGGGCAAGGGCGGCACCTTCTACGGCATCAGTGCCTACTCCGCCTCCGACGACATGCAGACGGTCCTGGACCAGATGGTCATGCCGCAGGGCGTACGTCCCTTCCGCGCCACGCGCGTGGGCGGCCGCTTCATGTTCTCGGTCGAGGCCAGCTACCAGTCCGGCGGCCTGCTCGGCAAGATGGGCACCTACTTCGGCACGCCCGCGCAGGGCTTCTTCCGCCTGTCCAAGGAGCCCTCCGAGCTGGGCTGCGGCAGTGGCGACGTCTTCGTGGTCAAGAGCACGTCGTCCTACGTGGTGCTCGACCTGGCCAACTCCACGTACGCCACCATCCCCTCGGTGGACCGCTGCGTGGACTACGGCGACTTTCCCGCCCGCGCCGGCGAGTGCTCCCAGCTGGTCACCTTCGCCACTGTCAAGGACAAGGACACCGGCTTCCCGTCCGCCGTCGTGGTCCGCACGTTCGCGCTCTAGCGCCCGCCCGCGCCCTCGTGGGGTAAACTGTCAAGAATGCCGCCTTGTGGCGGTCCTTTGACGAATGCCCTGACTGAGGAGGCCAACATGGCTTCAGACGAGAAGAAGATCCTGGTCGTTGAGGACGAGAAGGCCATCCGCGATGCCGTCATCGCGTATCTCGAGCGCGAGGGGTTCATCGTCCGCGGCGTCGGCGACGGCCAGAGCGCGGTCGAGGAGTTCGAGAAGCACACCTTCGACCTGGTGATCCTCGACCTCATGCTCCCCAAGCTCTCCGGCGAGCGCGTCTGCCGCGCCATCCGCGACACCTCCAACGTGCCCATCATCATGCTCACCGCCAAGGGCGAGGTCGAGGACCGCATCATCGGCCTCGAGCTCGGCGCCGACGACTACCTCATCAAGCCCTTCTCGCCGCGCGAGCTCGTGGCCCGTGTGCGCGCCCTGCTGCGCCGCGCCCACGCCGAGGCCGAGCCGGCCCTCGAGGTCCTGGACTTCGGCGACCTCGTGATCGACATCTCCGGCCACAAGGTCATCGTCGAGGGCAGCGAGGTCGACCTCACCGCCTCCGAGTTCAAGCTGCTCACCACCCTCGCCCGCTACCCGGGCCGCGTCTACACCCGCATGGAGCTCGTCGAGAAGGTCCTGGGCTACGACTTCGAGGGCTACGAGCGCACCATCGACTCCCACGTCAAGAACCTGCGCGCCAAGCTGGGCGACGACCCGCGCAACCCGCGCTGGCTCTACACCGTCCACGGCGTCGGCTACCGCTTCGAGGCCAACGACAAGCCCCAGGACAAGAAGGCCGAGGAGAAGTAGGTCACCATGGCAGCTCGCTTCGTCATCGGAAGGAACGCCCATCCCGACGACGGACAGCAGGACACGGCCTCCTCGTCCGTCGGGACGTGGAACACGATCAAGCCGGAGCCCAAGCGGGCCCGGCCGTACGCCACCAAGCTGACCCTCGCCTTCGCGCTCACGGCCATCATGACCGCGGCGGTCCTCGTCGTGGTCCTCGCCATCGTATGGGAGGGCCAGTTCAGGGCGTACACCCGCAGCAACATGCAGAGCCTGGCGGACTCCACCGCCTCGGCCCTCGACCAGGCCTATCTCAGCGTCGGGCGCATCACCGACAAGGACGCCGAGTACGCCGCCATCAACACGCCCGTCTCGTCGGACATCGTGGTCCAGGTGCTCGACGCCGACGGCACGGTCATCTACGACGACTCCTGGGAGCAGTGCGACGCCCAGGGCCAGCCGCGCCCCGAGGCCGCCATGCCCATGGACGGCGAGGCCGTCGTGAGCTCCGACGTCACCTCCGCGACCGGCGAGCGCGTGGGCAGCGTGCGCCTGTGGGCCAGCGGCTCGGAGGCGCTGCTCACCAAGAGCGACGCGTCGTTCCGCTCCAACTCCTATGGCGCCATCGCCACCGCGGCGGCCATCGCCACGGTCCTGGCCTGCGTCATCGGCTACTTCTTCTCGCGCACCATGGCCACGCCGGTCCAGCGCATCACGAGCACCGCCAAGCAGATCCGCAACGGCGACCTCACCGCCCGTTCCGGCGTCACCGGCGCCGACGAGATCGGCCAGCTTGGCGAGACCTTCGACGACATGGCCACCACCATCGAGCGCGACCTCAAGCTGGAGCACCGCCTCACCGGCGACGTGGCCCACGAGCTGCGCACCCCGCTCATGGCCATGCAGGCCACGGTCGAGGCCATGCAGGACGGCGTCCTGCCCGCCGACGACGAGCACTTCGAGGTCGTCGCGTCCGAGGTCCGTCGCCTTTCTCGCCTCATCGACGCCATGCTCAAGCTCTCGCGCCTGGAGAACGGCTCGACGGACTGCAAGGCCGAGCGCGCCGACGTCGTCTGCCTGGTCCGCTCGCTCGTCTCGTCGCAGCACCAGCTGTTCCACGAGAAGGGACTGCACCTGCGCTTCGTCGACGAGACGCCCCACCACGAGCTGTTCGCCGAGGTGGACCCGGACCTGCTGCGCGAGGCCATCGTCAACCTCATGAGCAACGCCATGCGCTACACCAACGCGGGCGGCTGGGTGAAGGTCATGGTCCGCCAGGACCGCTCCGACTTCCTGGTGAGCGTGCAGGACACGGGCATCGGCATCGCCAAGGAGGACATCCCGCAGACCTTCTCGCGCTTCTGGCGCTCCGACGTGAGCCGCGAGCGCGTGTCCGGCGGCCTTGGCGTGGGCCTCTCCATCACCAAGGAGATCGTCGACAAGCACAACGGCACCATCATGGTGGAGTCCGAGCTGGGCCGCGGCACCAAGTTCACGCTGCGCATCCCGCTGCAGCACCGCCGTCGAGGCAGCCGCTCCGCCCGCCTGGGCGAGTAGGGCCGGCCCGTGGGCCCGTGGGTCCCCCATGGGCTCCCGCTTGCCGTGACGTCCCCCGGTTGGCGGCGTTATAATGGCGTTTTGCGCCTGGACTGGCGCGCGACGCCTGAACACCGCTTTCGAAAGGGGAGCCATCGTGGCCGAGGAGATGCTTCGTCCTGATTCTCATGGCAAGGTGAGGGACATCTACGACTGCGGCGACAGCCTGCTCATGGTTGCCTCCGACCGCATCAGCGCCTACGACTTCATTCTGCCGGACGAGATCCCGCACAAGGGCGAGATCCTCACCCGCGTCTCCGCGTTCTGGTTCGACCGCTTCGCGGACATCATCCCGAACCACCTGATCTCCTGCGACGTCGCCGACCTGCCCGAGCAGTTCGCCCCGTACGCGGACTACCTGGCCGGCCGCTCCATGCTGGTCAAGAAGGCCCAGACGCTTCCCATCGAGTGCATCGTCCGCGGCTACCTCACCGGCTCCGGCAAGAAGACCTACGACGAGGACGGCACCGTCTGCGGCATCAAGCTCCCCGAGGGCCTGACCGAGGCCTCCAAGCTCCCCGAGCCGCTCTTCACCCCGTCCACCAAGGCCGAGCTGGGCGACCACGACGAGAACATCTCGTTCGAGCGCTGCTGCGAGATCGTCGGCACCGAGATGGCCGAGAAGCTCCGCGACGCCTCCCTCGCCATCTACAAGGCCGCTGCCGAGTACGCCGCCACCCGTGGCATCATCATCGCCGACACCAAGTTCGAGTTCGGCATCATCGACGGCGAGCTCACGCTCATCGACGAGTGCCTGACCCCGGACTCCAGCCGCTTCTGGCCCGCCGAGGGCTACGAGGAGGGCAAGGTCCAGCCCAGCTACGACAAGCAGTACGTCCGCGACTGGCTGCGCGCCAACTGGGACATGACTGGCGAGCCGCCCCGCATCCCCGCCGAGGTCATCGAGGGTACCTCCCAGCGCTACCAGGAGGCCTTCCAGATCATCACCGGCACCGAGTTCGAGCCCATGAAGGAGAGCAATGTCTCTGCGTGACACCATCGAGGGCGCGCGTGACGAGGTCCTCGCCTCCGTGCCCGCGAAGAAGGCCCCCAAGAAGGACGAGAAGAAGTCCAAGGACGACGAGAAGACCCCGTCCTACGACCCGCTGAACCCCAACAAGGCCTCGGCGGCCCACGCCAAGCCCGCCCGCGAGGCGGCCTCCTCCGTGCGCGTCGGCGGCAAGCCGACCGCCAAGGAGTCCATGGGCCTGGAGACCAAGGAGGAGAAGAAGGAGCGCCGTCGCCGCGAGCGCGAGGAGCAGGACCTTCGCACCCGTGCCTACGACCTCATCGTCCGCAGCCTGCCCGGATACAAGAAGACCGAGCACCGCTTCTGGATCCTCCTGGGCGTCGGCATGGCCCTTGCCATCCTGTCCATGGTCTTCGGCGTGGTCCTCGGCCACACCACGGACCTCAACACCTGGCAGGGCATCGTCTCCGTCGGCTCGCTGGTCCTGGCCTACGTCTTCATCATCGGCGG